>CAZZGS010000469.1:0-4252 GCA_964653845.1 uncultured Bryobacter sp. | reverse complement strand
ATCGGCGAGGCAGCGCCGACCGTGAGAAAGTCGTGGACCTTGCGAATGGAAGCGCTAAGGTCTGGAGCGGCCAGAGTCCAGCCAACACGCCATCCGGTAACGGAATAGGTTTTCGACATTGAGTTGATCAAAACCGTGCGGTCACGCATACCGGGCAGGCTGAGGATAGGCGTGTGTTCAAGGCCATCGTAGAGGATGTGCTCGTAAATCTCGTCGGTGATGGCAATGGCGTCAAATTCCTGGCAGAGGCCGGCGATAAAGCTGAGTTCCTCGCGACTGAAGACACGGCCCGTCGGATTGTTAGGCGTGTTGATGATGATGGCTTTGGTCTTCGAATTGAAGGCGCGGCGAAGCTCGTCGGGGTCGAAGGTCCAATCCGGTGCATGCAGAGTAACCAGCTTGCGCGTAGCTCCGCAAATCTGTGTGTCGGGAAAGTAATTTTCGTAGAAGGGTTCAAATACGATCACCTCGTCGCCGGGATTGGTCGTGGCGAGGAGGGTGGCAATCATGGCTTCGGTTGCACCACAGGTAACGGTAATTTCGGTTTCAGGGTCGAACGAGAGCCCATAGGTGCCTTGGTACTTGCGGGCAATGGCATCGCGGAAAGGCTTCGCACCCCAGGTGATCGGATATTGATTGATGTCGGCGTTGATAGCGTCGATAGCGGCCTGTTTGATACTGGCCGGGGCAGGAAAATCGGGGAAGCCCTGTGCGAGATTAACCGCGCCGAATTTGTTTGCCAGTCGCGACATCTCGCGAATCACGCTTTCGACAAAATGTTCTGTGCGGTCTGAGGCAAAGCGGGGGCGCCGCTCGAAGCTACTGCTTGCCTGTACGCCGCTGCGCGGGGTTAGAATCGCCATCTTCCGATGGTAAACCGGGAGCGGGCAGAATGGCGGCATCGTTGCCGTAAAGGCGGCGATAGATTCCCGCATTGCGCATCACACTCTGCACATAGCCGCGCGTTTCATTGAAGGGGATCGATTCGACAAACTCGGCTGGATCCTTGTAGTCGCCTCGCTCAAGCCACTGCGTCACACGGCCCTTGCCAGCGTTGTAGCTGGCTAGTGCCTGCTCCAGATTGCCACCCAGACTGTTCATCAAACTGCGCAAATAGTAACTCCCCATCTGCAGATTCACGGTTGGCTCAAAGAGCATCGCCGGGGTAAAGCCCTTGATGCCGAGACGGCGGGCAAGTTCTCGTCCCGTTGCTGGCATGATCTGCGCGAGGCCGTGTGCATTAGAGCGCGACACAACTTTTGCACTGAATTCGCTCTCCTGACGAATGAGCCCAGCCAACAGATAGGGGTCGAGTTCATTCTTGAAGGAGTAGGTCAAGAGCGTGTCTTTGTAGGGCATCGGATAGGCGAGCTTCCAGAGCGGCAGCGTTGCCGCATTGATCGGAAGATTCAGGTATGCCGGAAAGATGCTCTTCATATAGCGGATGCCCTGATCAGGCGCACCTCGTCGATTTGCCATTCGTGCGGCGGCCATAGCCAGTAGATGCGCCTGTTCGGTGCCTCTTGCTTCGTTCCGCAATTCAAGCTCGGCGAAGTCATAAAAAGCCCCGCGAGCCAAGAGGTCTGCCCGGTTCATACGACGTTTAGTGGCCGCGTTTGCTTCAAAATTCAAGTGAACCGATTCGAGCGGGAATTTGAGCTCTTTCAAGATAGCGTCGGTAGCAGACGAAGGCGTCTGTGCCTGAAGACCACCCTGCAAGATTCGCTCGCGGCAAAGTTCCGCATAGAAGTGATTCGGAAAGCTCTCAGTCGCACGATGGTAGTAGCTCTTGGCACTGGCCTTGTCTCGACGGGCTTCCGCAGAGCGACCGAGGAAGTAAAGTGCGGCTGAAGCATGTTCCCCGTCTGGCTCCGCCCGCAGGAAGCTCTCGAGCTTCTTCTCGGCACCGGGCCGCTGAAGGATGTAATTTTGGACGGCCACCTTCCAGTCACAGTCGCGCCCTTCGGGACGTGTGGCAAAGTCGACCGCGCAAGCTTCATAAAGGGGCAGGCTCTTGGAGTGATCGCCCATCACCCAATACTGACTGGCGGCGTTGGCCAGCGCCTCCAGGCGAAAACTCGACTTCGGGTGCTTTTCACTCAACTCGCGCATTGCCACCGACATCGAGTCGTAGGCTTTGGCCCGGCGCGCGGCAAGCAGCGCGTAGAAAAGGCGTTCCGCATCGGCGGCGGGATCCTTTACCTGTGTCTCGCTGAGCTTGGCGTAGGCTGTAGCAGTACGCAGCCTGTAATCACAAACCCCGATCCGGACTCTTGCCTGATCTAGAGCGGCACCTTCGAGCTTCGGCAGCAGTGCCACAAACTCAGTCCGTGCCGAGCTGGCATCACCCTGATCAAGGAAGCGATTGGCGCGCTCGAGTCGTTCTGCCGGAGTCAGGTCAATGAGGGAAAGAAACTTCATGCTTTCCTGTGCCTCAGGAGACTTGGGCCATTGACAGAGAACTGTCGCGAACCAGCGTCTGGATGGTTGGGGCGGATTCTTGCGATGAGCGGCAACGCCTGAATAGTGTGCAAACTGGGCCGGCGTCAATTGCTTCTGATAGCGGGCGAGCAACGCTTCCATGCGTATCACGTCGCCAAGCTCGGCCGCGCTCTTCAGGCCCAGAAGCGCTGCCCTGCCCTGGAGTGGACTCTCGCCAATTTGCAAGACTCGCTCAGCATCAACCAAGGCCGCAGCAAAGTCTTTGCCGGTGAACTCAGTTGAGGCCACCATCCAATCGACATAGTCTGCGATTTCTGGAAGGAGCGGACGGGCTGCCTTTAGTTTGTCGATGGCGGTAGTGTCGCCATTAAACAAAAGCAGCCTGGCCAGTGCCCCTTCGGCATCTTTGGGATGCTTCAGCAGGAACTGCTCCACGGCTGCTTTGTTTGCCGGAATCGGCTTTTCTCGAAAGCTGCGGGCGATAGGCTCAAGCGTCTGGGCATACAACCCAAAGCTACAGGCCAAAAGAATCGCCGCAGGTCTCATCCATTTAGGTATGAACGAGCGGACCAGGATAGTCTGGTCCCATGAGTTGCGGGTTATCGATGGCGAGGGTCTCGACCAACTCTCCATGTAGATAGTCTCTCATGTGCTGTTGACCGTCAAGGAACTGTGACATGTAGCGCTCACGAGCCTCATCGATTTCGCCCTTGAGACGGAGGTAAATATTGGAGTCGCGGCGGCCCGACTTTACGGCGTCATCCTTATACAGGCGCATTTCGGCAACCTGAACACGGGCAAAGCGTTGGGCACGCATGTGGAGCTCCCGCTGCTCTTGTGAGAGGTCATCCCAATTAAAGCTGCGCTCTGGTGCGAGAGCAACGGCTGGGGCGCCATCACCATTCACTACAAAAGCACCAACAGGAACCGGAACCTGCACGAACGGATCCAGTGGCACGCCTTCGATCCCGACCGGGTTAATTGCGCTGGCAATATTTACCAGACTGGAAGCCTGTACGGCGCGAGCGGCACGAATACCCAGCAAGGTGAGGCCAGCGGCAGTAACCAGAGTCTCTACTGCCCCAACTTCAAGCGGCTCTTCGTTCGGTTCAAGATAAAGCAGCGCCGCTACTGTGTCTTGCACCAACACCGGGAAGATGAAGCACTTGCCCGGAGTCGCATCCGGACGAAGACTCATCACATAAGGCGAGACTTCAGAGTCGCTGCGAACGGCAACGACAACGTCTTTAGATTCGAGCGAATTGTAGAAAGCGGCGGCTTCTTCAAACTCAAGATCAAAGCCGGTTTCGAGCTCTCCAGACATGCCGCGCACACCTTCGAGACTAAAGCGATCTTTGGTGACAAGAAAGAGTGCCGTCAGAGCGCAATAGGGCTGTACCGCATCAAGGAAAGCTTCTTTCCACTGCACGCCGTCGTTGGCACGACGGAATACACGCAGAGCCTGGCTCAACTGGAGGCCGAGTTCGCGGCGAGCGGAGTCGCGCGTTTTCTCTGCAGTCTCCACCCGGATCTCTTCGCGGGCCTGGTCAACCATCGGCAGGAATTCTTCTTCCCAGACTGCGCGCTCAAGAGCCACCTGTGCAGGCACTTCTTCAGCAAGACGCAGTGAAACGCTCTCTTGCACGCGCTCTGGCAGAATCTCGTTCAGTCGTTCCTGCACACCGGTTTCAATTTTTTCAGGAAGAACCTGGGCAAGACGTAGCGCTACTTCGTCCTCGAGACGGGCAGCAACCTGAACTTCCAACTGCTGTTGAACTTCATGCTCGATCCGTGCAGGCATCTCAGATTC
>CAZZGS010000468.1:0-4257 GCA_964653845.1 uncultured Bryobacter sp. | reverse complement strand
ATTAGTAAACTGCGAAAGCTGGCTGGTCATTTGAATCATCATCATCATGGTCATCATGGTGGTCATCATGGCGTATGGATTGTCTTGCTGAGTGGCATAGAGCATGGTGACGGCGAGAGCCAGTGAGTCTGCCCTGCCGTACTTCACACGGAAGACATAGTTATCCGTACCGCCGACAGGCGGCTTGACCGGGATGTCGAGTTTTGAGATCCAGTTTTCGACTTCTTTGAATGCACCTGGATTGGGAGCGACGGCAATGAGGATATTGAGCCGGTCAATCGGCAGGAATTGAACACCTCCCGCTTTACCTGCCAGCGAGAGACCTTTGAAAATAGTTTGCAGTTCGCTTGAGACCTCAGAGGGGCGGCCATGTTCGAGCTCAAAAAGGCGGATGCGCTGGTTGGCCAAAACATCGGAGTCGAAGAGAGCAACCAGGTCCATAGTGCGCTTCATATTACGAGAATTGTCGAGCATGAGCAGCATGTTGGCAGGATCGTAGGTTGAAAGCGTGCCGCCATCGCCAAGGAAGGGAGTGAGGATCGTTTTCATCTCGGCAGCCGCTGTGTATTTGAGAAAAATCAAGTTGAGGATCATCTGCTCATCGTTTGGGATGTCTTTCGATTCTGCATTGGTCCTGGGCTGCATGGGTAGCCGCGCAACTTCATTCATCGGAACGATGCGGAAGATATCGCCAACCTGGATCATGGCGTAGCCGTTAATTCGGAGGATCGTGTCGAGCAGCGAGCGGACGTCGGTTGACTTGATTTCACCGTAGGTATGGATCGTGATATTGCCTTTGACGCGGGGGTCGAGGATGTAGTTGATCTTGAGAACCCGAGCGAGGGTGTCGATAACTTCGGTAAGTGAAGCCGAAGGGAGATTTAAAGTCATGTTGCCGGACCCGGCAGCTGGGGCAGTAGTCTGTGCAGCAGTTGCAGCAGGTTGGGCGGTTGCAGCAGGCTGGGGAGTTGCTGCCTGAGGGGCTTGGGGCTGCTGGGCTTGAAGAGTGAGGGCGAGAAGGAAAGCAATCTGTAAACGCATTACTGTTTTGCTTCCCCCTTTGCGGAAGAGGCCTGGGTCTGGAGCCAGAGATTCTTTTCAACTGCGGTGAGATCGCTCTTGTCTTTGGTCCACTCGTAGTTACCGAAGGGGGTGATGCGCTTAAAGAGCAGTTTGCCATCTTTTTCGACCACCGACAGTCCAACGGGTACTTCAGTGGCTTCATCTGGCTTGCCATTAATCATGCGCTGAATTTTGCCGTTCTCTTCTTCGCTTAATTTAGTAAAGCCGAAGGCGGTACTTCGGTAGACCACAGGCTTGCCGTTTTCGACGACACGCCAGGCGGCGTCGGAAATCTTAGTAGCTGAGAAGGGAATACCAAGGGGACGTCCGTCAGGGTGGCGCTTGACTGGAGCTACTTTGGGGTCTGGCTTGGAGGCTGCAACGGGCCGCGCCGGGGCGGGGTTCGACTGCGCATAAGCGCAGGAAAGTGAAAGTGCGAAGAGGAAGAATTTTAGATTTTTCATATTAAGCTCCAAAGGCGATTAACGACTGGATTCCCAATAACAAATGGGACCAAATGCGTAGTTGGTTGATACTTTCTTGTAGCCATCGGCTACAGTACCGGCAGGGGAAGAATCGCCCGGCAGGCAGCCCCTGCGGCCTCCACCGATGTCCACGCCGGGGGCGGGGCGGACATTTTCAGGCAGGCGCTGAACGGGTGCCGGTGGAGGTGAATTGTTGACATTCGAGTTCATGCGCTCCGTTGGGGCCTGTGCGGCAGCGCTCTCTTGAGGCTTTGCCCGCAGGTCATCGAGAGACTTCGTAATGGGTTTGCCTTCCCACTCGAAAGTGATTTCTTTTTGGCTGGCAGCGACAAGCGTAAATTCGCCTATCTTGTCGCCCAGCTTGTAACCTTGCTGGCTGCTTCGATCGGCGGACATAAACACTGTAGGACCCATTCCTATATCCATGACGCCGAAAACTGAAGGAAAGTTTGGCATTACCTTTGGCGGTGGAGGAGGAGGCTTTTCAATTACCACCGTGGGGTTGCGATCCCGTGAGAAGAGAAAGCGCTCCGCCACCTCAAAGTATTGGACGGGTTGCAGCTTTTGGGGAGCAAGTGGAGCGACAGCCGGCGCGGGCGCGCCTGCCAAGGCGGGGAGGGGCTTGACAGCCAGGAGTTGGGATTCACGTAGCCTAGCCTCAAACCAGCGGCGGCGTAAATCAAGAGCCCCGGCGACGAGAGCGGCCAACAGCACGAGGTTTAACAAGATAATGGATCGCTTCATCCGCGTCCTCCTGCGGGCGGCTTGACTGGGGTTTTGCCAGGGGTAAGCCCTATAAAGGTCATCGAACCGGTCAAACGCTTTTGTTTCGATTCTGTGCCGACAACACGGAGATCACGCCAGCCAAGTGCTTCAGGTTGGGCCGAAATGTCGGTCAAGAGGTTTATCAGGCCTTCAATCTGGCAGTCAAAGCTGACATTGACCAGGATTTCGGCGTAAGCGTTTGAAGGTTCAACCGAACCGATGTCCATCCCGCGGATCTCAACACTCGCGCCCTGCGAGCGAACGATACGGCGAAAGATCTGCGACAAGATCGCCTGGGATTGAGCCGGCGTCTCCCCAACAATAAAGCGTTTCTCCACAGAGGCGAGGTTCGATTCGAGAGCTTTGCGTTTGTCCTGGAGTGCGGGCAGCAGTGCGGCCGTCACACGGGCTCGATCCAGGCGTTGCTTGGCGACTTCAATTGCTGCAGAAGTATCGACTACGGGAGCAGCACCAGCCGATGGCTCTGTCCAGAAATAGACAAAGGCCGCGATCACCAGTGCTGGAACCAGGGCGATCAGTAACTTGCGTTCGCGTTCGGACAGGTTTTCGATCATGGTCTCAATCCTGGAGGTAATGGTGGAGGTGGCGCGATTCTGGGAAGCGGAGTGGAGTTGCCCACCGGAGAAACCTGCTGAGGCCCGGCGGCCTGAGGATTTGGCGAAGCCGCAGATGGAAGCTCTCGTTTGGCACGAACCTGAAAGACTTCTTTGCCTGTCAGGGTTCGTCCCGGGGCAGAGGTAAATTCCGAATCCTTGAAGAGCGGAGAGGAATCGAGCATCCGCAGCATTTCCATCGACTGGTCGATCTCGCCAGTCATGGTGAGCTCGGCACGAGTTAACCCCATACGAGAGACAAAAGAAGTCATAGGCATGATGCGCGTTAACTCTCGCAGGCTATCGAGATCCTGCTGCGGATAACTGGAGAAAGTCGCGAGGAACTGCGCCTTCTTCTCGGCGGAAGCAATATCGGAATCGAGCTTCTTGATGCTGTCGATCCTTGGTTGTAGACGGGCAATCTCGGCATCGAGCCGGGTGAGCAGACGCCGGTTCTCATAGTCTTGATAAAACGCAAAGGCGAGACCAAGTGCCATCAGAAGAATGAGAAGCACGCTGGTGGGAACCCAGCGCCAGGGGGAGGAAGTCTTGCGCCGGTCTACCGGTAGCAGGTTCATCGACAACGCCTGCGCGGGAAGCGCCCCGGCTAGAGACGCTGCATAGGATAGCGGGCTGCCAATCTCAAGACGTTCCGCATGCGGTAGCAAGGCAGCCAGCCTGGCCACAGGAGCATCTTCAGGTAACCGAATTTGTGAAGAAGCGGAAGAAACAGCTCGATCAGAATTTTCAGGAAAGCGGACGCAATAGATCGGATGCGTGTTGGTTTCACCGTAGAGGATGAGGCCACTCTCATCCTCATGGATAGCCAGAAACTGCTCAGCGGGGGCTTGCTGCAAGATACGGAGTGCGGAGTAGATGGCAGCAGCGGGAGTGAGGAAACTGGAGACGTCGATTCCTGCTTCGTCAAAGAGCGTCGCATAGTCTTCAATCGCAGAATTGCGCGCAATACCCAGCGCAAAGCTGGATCGACGGGGCGCTTGCAGTCGGCTGAAGGAATGGGTGGCTTCTTCTTCAGTGAAGGGATGCAAGCCATCGAGCTGATAGCGGATGGCGGCGTCTACCGCTGAATTGGGAACTCCAGTCAAAGCGATGGATCGAGAAATACAATCTTGTGTGGGCAGCACCACAGCAGCGGACATATGAGTGATTTTGTTCTTTTGGAGGAAGGCCAGAACGTCGGCTCCCCACTCCGCAGCAGGACGTTCGCGGTAGCGAAGCACGGTGAATGCATCGATCACACGGATGCCGTTGGGACGGACTGAGGTGAGTATGAACTCCAGGTTTTGCGAACCAACCTCGACACCAAGACC
>CAZZGS010000467.1:0-4262 GCA_964653845.1 uncultured Bryobacter sp. | reverse complement strand
CACTGGAAACATCTCGATCTTGCGAAGCAGCATCGGACAAATTGATACGGCGCAACTTCTGTCCGGATCTGGCGGGATTGGTGAGAATACGACCCCCATCCAGAACGAATTCTTGCGCAACATGCAGTTTGACGTTCGCATAGAAGCAGCTCAAAACGTCGAGTTCTCAACTGCCTTCACTAAGGACGTAAAAGGTGAGATCGCCTTGCGACTTCGCGGAACGCCTCAGAGGCCCGTCCTGCTCGGTAGAATTGTTGCCACTCAGGGAGAGATCGATTTCTTCGGGTCGCGCTATCAAATCAGCCGGGCTGAAGTAACTTTCAATAATCCTCTGCGCATTGAACCAATCATCGGTATGGACCTTGAAACGCGAGTGCGCGGCGTGGTCATCTCGATGAACTTCTCGGGGCCGGCGAGCAAGCTGAACATGTCCTATCGAAGCGATCCCCCGCTCCAGTCCGGCGAGATTCTCGCCCTGCTCACTGTCGGCCGCAATCCGGGAGCCTCAAGCTCGATCGCTCAAACTCCGGTGGGCCAGAATCAAGGGATGTTTGGAAATGATTCAAGTGTCATTCTGGGTGCAGCTGTAACCGCAGGAATCAATGGAAGACTGCAGCGCTTCTTCGGAATCTCACGAGTGAGAATCGACCCCCAACTGACAGGCATCGACAACGTGCCGCAAGCACGCCTTACACTTGAACAGCAAGTCAGCCGCGACGTTACACTGACCTATATCACCAACCTTAATCGCACCCAGCAACAAATCGTGCGTATTGACTGGGACATCTCAAGAGCCTGGAGTGTCGTGGCTGTCCGCGACGAAAACGGGATCTTCGGCCTTGATTTGTTCTTCCGCAAACGCTTGAAGTAAAGGAGCTCAGCCTGCTAGATCCGCACTGGGTCGGCAACGGTCAAAGGGCTACTTTCTGCCGTCCCGGTATTCAGCGTTCCCGCCGGCTCAAAGAGCAGGACACTAACCTCTTGGGCAGCGACAGGCCGGTGCTCAGTGCCTTTCGGCACGTTGAGAAACTCACCTTTGCGAAGCACAATAGACTGAATCTCACCTTGAGCGTCTTTGTACTCCATTGTGAATTCCCCTTCAACCACCAGAAAAAGTTCGTCCTCTTTCGCGTGATGGTGCCAGACGAATTCACCCTGAAACTTGACCAGCTTCAGGTGTTGTCCATTCAGTTCTGCAACGATTCTTGGGGACCAGTGTTCGGTGAACTGACTCAATTTTTCAGCAATATTGATTTTGGTCATGGCGGATATCGGCTTAACCTTAGAACTAGCATGAGACTTCGTTCTACCAATGACCGGCTAAAGATTGAACACGCAATCGTCGAAGGAGTCAGGCGTATGCTCGGGCGGCTACTTGAGGTCAATCCCGAGATCCGCAGCATCGTCCCGGGACGAATTGCTCAGGTTCGCGATGCCAAAGGCAAGGTGAGCGTTCGTATTACTGTGCCGACAATGAATGGCTTCAAGGCAATCGCTTTGAGCGACGGAGCCCGGCAGGAGCTCTTTATTTCGACTTCCCTTTCGAAAGAGCAACTCGAGGCTTCATTGCAACGGGCCGCTGAGCGCGCGAACGAGTAGCGGCAAGACTGGCTTCCACCAACGCAAGGTACTTCTTGACCGGAGTGCGCCGGATCAATTCGCCGATTACATCAACTGCCAGATTTTCAACTTCCTTGAAGCGAATACAAGATTTGCCCATAGTGAGCTTCTTGGCACTCTTAGCCCATTCGGCCTGAAACCATTGCAGATGCTCATTGTGCCCATAGATACGCATCATGTAGACGGCCATGTGATTTTTCTGGGAGGCAAGCACGACATAGGGAAGCCGGTATGGCCGTAGCTCATCCCTTCTTCGTAGTCGGGGTCGAGATTGACCAGGATCACTTTACTGACAACGTCAAGAGCAATGCGGCGGTCTTCCGGCAATGAAGCAAGATAACCTGCAACCGTACTTTTCTTACTCTGCACAGGTCATCTCGTTTTCGCTTTCTTGGCTGCCTTTTTCGCCGCAGGCAGGCGCGGCCCCAGCATCTTCTCGTATTGAGCGAGATACTTTTTTACTGGTGTTCGCTTGACGGTTTGGCCGATCACGTCCAAGGCAAGGTCTTCCAGTTTCTTGAAGCGTATACACGCCTTACCCTTATCGAGCTTCTTCCCAGTTTTCTCCCAGGCTTCGACAAACCACTTCGCATGATCCTCGTCGATATAGAGGCCCATGATGTAGAGAGCAAGATGGTTCTTTTGCGAAGCGAGATTGATGTAGGGGACTGGCTGCTTGGGATCGCAGTGGTATCCAGCCGGGTAAATGCGATGTGGGACATAGTAGCCGATCATCCCGTAGGACATGCCTTCTTCAAAGTCCTTGTCGAGATTGGCGAGAATCACTTTTCGCACAGCCTCAATACTGCTCCGGCGATCTTCTGGAAGCGAAGCCAAATAATCGGCAACATTGGTAGCTTTACTCTGCATGACGAATCGAAGCTATCACAAAAAAAGGCCGCGCTCCAGGGCGCGGCCTTTTCGTGGATTGTGGAGTCTAAGCCTAGGCTTCAAAGTAGCCTTTGGCCAGTTCGGGCCTTGCCTCCAACGCTTTGCGCCAGTAGATGCGGGCTTCGTCCTGTTGACCTTGGGTCTTGAGTGCATGACCCAGATTGAGCAGCGCTTCTGCAAATCCAGGACGCTCGGCAAGAGCTTCCTTGTAGAGGCGAATGGCCTCATCCACCTGACCACCCTTTTGCAGCAGCAGACCAGTGTTGTAGAACAGCTCGGGCGAGCGTTCGCCGAGATCAATCAGTTTGGCTTGAAGTTCAAGCGCTTGCTGCTGGTCGCCTTTTTCTACTGCCAGAGCAGCAAGACCACGCAGCGCGTCCATCGAATTCGGTTCCACCTGAAGGACGTTTGAAAAGGCGAGCGAAGCCGCATCGCGATCCCCAACGCGCCAATAGGCGAGGCCAAGATTCAGTTGGGCTTCTGGCCACTTCGGACGCTTCTCAAGGCATGTCTCATAGGCATTGACAGCACCCTGAAGTTCCCCGCGTTCAAGACGAAGGAATCCAAGTCGGAACCAGATTTCTTCAGACTCTGAATTATCTTTGAGCAGAGCTTCGAGGATGTGTTCGGCGTCTTCACGCGAACCAGTCGATTCAAGTAGAACCGCGAGGTTGTAACGAACTTCCGTAAGTGTCGGGTTCTTCTTGAGCACCAGCTCATAGGCCTCACGGGCACCTTTGAGATCGCCAAGCTGCTGGCGGACAATACCAAGGTTCACCAGAGCCTGTTCGCTGTCCGGGCGAATACGGGTAGCTTCCTGGTACGCCTGAAGCGCCTGTTCCATACGCTGAAGCTTCTGGTAGGCAACGCCAAGATTGAACCATCGCTCAAAATGATCTGGCGTGTACTCAACCAGCTTTTGGCAGAATCGGGAAGCCGCTTCATAGTCAGCCGTAGTGAATGCACATGTGGCCAATCCTTCAAGAGCGGGCTGCGAGAAGGGGCGAACTTCGAGCAGTTTCTCGGAATGCGTCCGAATGATATTTACATCTTTCAGCGCAATCCCGATCGTAATCAGATTCACCAACGCTTCTTCGCTCGCTGGATTCTTCTCCAGCATCTTGTTATATAGTGCGAGGGAATCCTCAAGACGGTTCAGTAGTTGGAGCGAGACAGCTTTACCGAAGATCGCGGTTTCATTGTCGGCATCGCCCTTCAATACCTGCTCAAAAAGGTCGAGGGCCTGCGAGGCTCGGTCCGTGTGCAGGTAAGCGACACCAAGCCCCAAACGTGCCTGGTTGCTCGGGTTGGGCTGTTCAAGAGACTTTTGGAAATTGTCGGAGGCCTCGGGCCATCGCCCCAGCTTCTCGCTGCAAACAGCCAGATTGAAGTGAGCGGAGGCATGCTTCGGATTGAGATCTAGCAGCTTCTGGTAGCTGCGCGCTGCCTCTTCAAACTGTTCCAGTTCGAAATGCAGGTGGCCTCGAGCCGAATAGAGCTCTGGATCTTGTTGCCCTGAATCAAGGGCATCGTGGATTTCTTTCAGCGCTTCCTTGCGCTTGCCTTCAAGATGAAGAGCAACGGCGCGGGCAAGGGCCGATTGACCCTCACTCTGACGCCCGGCGGAGGGGGCTCCGCTAGCCTTTGAAACCGAAGTTGCCTTTCGCCGAAATGTCATGGCGCAGACCTCACATTAGAATTCGAAACGTTATAAGGCACAAGGTAGGCACAAAGCCGACCCAACATATCGT
>CAZZGS010000466.1:0-4283 GCA_964653845.1 uncultured Bryobacter sp. | reverse complement strand
GTTTCCGGCCCCGTTTGCGATCTATGGGCATATTGGGGACGCGCATGTGCATGTGAATTTGTTTCCCTCGAATGAGGCGACCGGGGTAGAAGGCAAGAAGCTGATGGATGACTTTGCGCGCAAAAGCGTCGAGTTGGGTGGGACGATTGCGGCCGAGCATGGGTTGGGGAAGCGGAAGCGGCACTTTCTGCCGTTTCTCTATTCAGAGGCCGAGATTGAGGCGATGAAAGCGGTTAAGAGGCGGCTGGATCCGAAGTGGCTCTTGGGGCGCGGTAATCTATTCCCCATGTCTCAAGAGCATCCCTAAGCTTGGCGAAGTCGATTGGTTTGGTCAGGTAGAAATCCATACCGCTGGTTAGGCAACGCTCGAGGTCGCTCTCCATGGCGTTGGCAGTGATGGCGACAATGGGGATGTGTCTAGTGCCGTGTTCTCGCTCGCGGATGCGCCTGGTGGCCTCGTAGCCGTCCATTTCAGGCATCTGGCAATCCATCAGGATGAGATCGAAATTGTAACGGTCGAGCATGGTGAGGGCTTCGACTCCGCTGGCGGCGACTTTAACCTGGCAGCCTAGACGCTCGAGGAGGCGGAGCGCGAGTTTCTGATTTACCTTGTTGTCTTCGACCAGCAGAATATCGAGAGATTCCGAGAGTGGCTGGAGGGCGTTGACGCTGGATTGGCGGCGTTCGAGGGCGTTTTCGGGGGCGACATCGAGCTGGATATCGAGGCGGAATTCGCTGCCATCGCCGGGTACGCTTTTTGCATTAATTGTGCCGCCCATGAGTTCTGCGAGGCTTCGCGAGATGGAAAGGCCGAGGCCGGTGCCACCGTAGCGGCGGGTTGTCGATAGGTCTGCCTGGGTGAATTTGTGGAAGACGGTTTCGAGTTTTTCGGCTTCAATGCCGATGCCGGTGTCGCGGACGGCAATGCAGATTGAGTAGCGGCTGGCGGCGTAGTACTGGATCCTGGCTTCGAGGCAAATCTCGCCGGTGTGGGTGAATTTAACGGCATTGCCGGTGAGATTGAAGAGGATCTGGCGGATGCGCAGAGCGTCGCCATAGAAGGCGCGGGGGGCGTCTTTGGGGTATTCGGCCTTGATCTTGAGGCCTTTTTCTTCAGCGCGGACGCGCATGAGCTGGATGACCTCAGTGAGCAAGGCTGAGAGGTCGATCGGGGCTCGTTCGATGCTGAGTTTGCCGGCTTCGATGCGGGAGAAATCGAGGACGTCGTTGATGAGGGCGAGGAGGGACTGGGCGGACTGTGCGATGGTTTCCGAGTAATCCTGCTGGTCTTTGTTAAGGTTAGTCTCGAGAAGAAGCTGGCACATGCCGGTGATGCCGTTCATGGGTGTGCGGATCTCGTGGCTGATCATGGCGAGGAAGTCGCTCTTGGCCTGATTGGCGCTTTCGGCGCGCTGGCGGGCTTCGGCGGCGGCGATTTCAGCGTTGGTGGAATCGGTGATGTCGCGCATGTTGGTGACGATGGCACCGACAGCGGGGTTGTCGAAGAGGTTGCGGGAGATGACTTCGATCCAGCGGTATTCGCCGTTCTTGTGCTTCAGGCGAACGCGGGAGCGCTGGGTCTGGCCGACGACTTCGAGAAGGCCTTTTAGGCGAGCCTGGACTGCGGGGAGATCGTCGGGGTGTATAAGATCGGGATTGAAGTCGCCGAGGAGTTCTTGGGGCTCGTAGCCGAGGATGATTCTGAGAGCGGGGCTGGCGTAGAAGATGCGGCGGTTGTGATCCCAAAGTGTGATGCCAACCGAGCTGTATTCGATGAGAGCGCGGAAGCTTTCTTCTTTTTCAGCGAGTTTGCGGTTGTGCTGGTAGGTGCGGGTGATGAAGGCGTAGATGGCGATGATGGCCGCGACGAGGCTGATGCCTACCGGGACGAAAAACGCAGGCTGTTGAAGGAGTGGGGCCGGGACTTCAAAGGAGACATCGGAGATGACTTTCGCTTTGGTGCCGAACTGATCTTTGGCTTCGAAGTGAATCAGGTGTTTGCCGTGAGAAAGTTCTGAGAGCGTTATAGTTGCACTAGAGAGCCAATCGGACCAGGGGCCGCCATCGAGACGGAAGCGAGCGAGATTGCCGTCACCGGAGCTGGATTGTCCAAAGCTGAAAACTCTCCAGTCGAGAATGGCGGAGGAGCCATTGATCTTGGGTGAGTTGACGATGAGCCTGGGCGGTGGATGGTTGAGAGCTTCGCGGCTTAGGCAGTACAAACCGCTGCCGTCGGTACCGGTGCATATGTGATTCTGCCAGAAGGCGATAGGCCAGATTTCGGGGTTTTCGAGGCCAGCCGAGGAGCCTATGGTGCTCCATTCGTTGTCTCGGCGGAGCATCAGCCCACCGCGAGTGGCGAGCCAGAGAATGCCCTGGGGATCTTCGCGAAGTTCCCATGTCGCCTGGACAGGGGCTGATTTTCCGAGCGCCTGATAACTGACCTTGCCTTCGGAGCTAATCTGGCCGAGGCCATTGCGGCGGTCGAGGAAATAGGCAGCGCCGCCTGGTTGCGGCAAAACAAAGAAGGTAGAGCCTTGCCGGAGGCCATTTTCTTGCGTCCAATGGGACCAGGACAGATTCTCGTAGCGGCTGATGCCCTGGGAGGTAGCGAACCAGAGTGCGCCATCAATGCCAGAGGCCATGCTGTAAACGCGGGAAGAGATGAGGCCACGCTGCTTGTCCCAACGATCGAAGGATTTGCCGTTAAAGGCAAAAGCACCGCTGGGGCGGGTGACGAGGCCGCCGCCGCTTCCAAGGACCCAGAGGCGCCCGGAAGCATCGACCTGGACGCGATGCATTGGCGTATCGGGCAAACCTTCAGCCGGGCCGAAGCGCTGCCATTTACCGGCCGAGAACCGAAATGCGCCGCCGAAGCTGGCACCGCTGCTGCACCATACGGAGCCGTCGCTTTGTTGCGCGAGGCCAGTAATGAGGCCGAGGCGCTGTGCGCCGATGTGAGTGATTTGTTTGATCGATCCGTCAGGAGAAACGATGAGGATGCCGTCGTTGGTGCCTGCCCAGAGGGAGCCGTCTTGAGCACTTAGTAAGGAGAGGAAATGGTTGTTGAGGTTCGGGAATGGGAACTGGAGTTTGGACCAGACGGATTGCCCCGAGCGCAGAAGATGGAGGCCGGTGGAGGTAGAAACCCAGAGGCGGCGCTGACGATCGAAGTACAAGCTGTTGGATACACGTAAGGGGGCAGGCAGCGGGCGTAGCTGAGCCCATTTGCCATCTTCTTTGAGCCATGCTTCGCTTGAGTTATAGACAGCGAGGCTATCGCCGCTGTCGGAAATCGCCAATTGTCTGGCGATCTGGCCGCGGGATTGAGGCAGTTGATGCAAGCCAGAGCTTTTGGACCATTCCCAGAGGCCGATCCAATCCTGGGGAAATGCGATTGAGATGATGCCTGAGCCGGCACGATTGTCGGCAGATGCTCTCACAAAGAGGCCCGCAATCTGTGACGGGTCTTTTAGTTTGTTTGCATCGAGAAAGGTTGTTGTGCCTGTGCTGTCGAGCTTGATGAGGCCGGAGCGGCTGGAGACGAAGATCGGAGCACCGGCGGAAACACTAAGGCGGCTGGCGAGGTTTTCCGTGCCTGAGAAGATTTTGGCCTCGACATGCTCGCTTGATCCATCCCAGGTGTAGAAGTTGAGGTTAGAGTCTTGAACAATGACCTTGCCCTCGGACTTTCTGCCGCTGGCAGTAATGTGAAGAGCTTTGCCCTCGTATTTCAACTGAACGGATTTGCAGGAATCGCGTCGGAAGACAGTGGGCAGGCCCTCAACGGTGCCAACAATGGAGGAGCTCTCGAGAGGCTGGATCTGACGCGGCCACCGGCCTTTCTGGAAGGCTTGACAGGGGATGGGATGCCACTGGAAGCCGTCATACCAGGCTAGGCCTGCCGCAGTGTTTGCCCAGATGGTGCCGTCGTCGGTTTCTATTACCTGAGCCACCTCATTGCTGGGGAGACCATCGCGCTCACCAAACTCGGTCCAGCGCCACATTTCTTGCAATGCTTCGCTGAGTTTTGGTTTGGCGTCGAGACGGAATTTTGGCTGAGCCTGTGCGGACGATGCCCAGACTGAGGCCAAAACCAGCATCAAAAAACAAGACGGAATCGGGCTGCTCCTCTCAAGGGCTTATCGACGAATCGACCTCTCTCGATAATAGAATGCCCTATTCCGTCTGAAAAGCACTAATTCGCTTTACGAATATATATGTTTCCGTTGAAATTCTTGAAGCTATAGTCTGGGCCGCCGCCGTTGACTGAGCCTACGCTT
>CAZZGS010000465.1:0-4293 GCA_964653845.1 uncultured Bryobacter sp. | reverse complement strand
GTCTCATGCGATGTTAATGCGCTCAGGGCTCGGTTGCAGCATGTGGAGCGTGGCTCGTGGGCTTGCCCGGACAGTGGACCGCTATAAAGCATTACTGGCTGCGGCAGACCAACCGAGATACAACGATTACGACGGGCGCGGCATGCTAAGCGAACAGGCTTTGGTGGAGTTTTGCAGCTATTTTCTGGAGACGGCCATCGATCAGGTAGGTTTTATGGCGAAGTTGATTGAGCCTGGAGCCTTGCTCGGACGGATCGAAGGCTGGTGCTCAAAGCAGGTGGCGGCGAAGAAATTGGAAAAAGGCAGCTATCAGGTGCTGCGTGAGGTCTGGTATCAGGGTTCGATTGAGAGAAGCCAAGTGCCTTCGATCGCGTCGGTTAAGGAACGGCAGGGGCGGGAAATCGTCTCCCGTTTGGTTGACTTGCGCGTCTTAAAGTCTGAAATGCCGCGCGGACCGTTGCGGCTGCATTTTCCAATTGATGTGGTGGAAGAGTGGTTTCCCGGGATGTATCCGCCGTTTTCAAAGATGCCTGAGACCGGCACTCAAGTTTGGCCCTCTATGGGTATGATGTAAGTTCACCCCAAAGATAGAAAGCAAAATCATCTTATGATCCAGGTTGATGGATTGACGAAGCGCTATGCGCACACCGTCGCGGTCGATCATGTTTCCTTCTCGGTTGAGAAGGGGCAGATCGTCGGGTTTCTCGGGCCGAATGGTGCCGGGAAAACTACCACGATGCGCATGCTGACCTGCTTTATGCCCCCTTCTGAAGGTACGGCATCCATCGCAGGTTTTGATGTGGTCAAGCAGCCGCTTGAAGTTAAAAAAAGAATTGGCTATCTGCCCGAGACACCGCCTCTCTACCCGGACATGGAAGTGGGTGAGTACCTGCAGTTTGTCGCCCGAATTAAGGGAGTTCCCGAGAAGGAAGTGTTGCAAAGAAGCCAGGAGGCGGCGGCCAAGTGTTTTGTTAAGGATGTATGGTCGAAGCTGATCGGGAAGCTCTCCAAAGGCTACCGGCAGCGAGTGGGCCTGGCGCAGGCGATCATCCACAATCCGGAAGTGCTGATTCTGGACGAGCCTACCAGTGGCTTTGACCCGAAGCAAATTTTAGAAACTCGCGATCTGATCAAGAGCCTGGCCGGGGCGCACACCATTGTTCTGAGCACGCATATTTTGCAAGAAGTGAAGGCCATGTGCGAGAGCCTGGTGATCATCAACAAGGGCAAGATTGCGACCTCTGGGACGATGGAAGACCTGACGCGGCGCAATGGGGCGGCGATGGAAGTATCGGTGCCCGATGGGGCGCTGACGGCCGAGGATTTGAGTGCTCCGTTTTCGTCGATTGAGGGCGTCAACGGTGTGACGGCGACCAATGATGGCGGGCTGTGGCGAATTGATGTGGATACGGTGACCAGTGAAGATTTGCGGCCGAAACTGGCGCAGATTGTGCTGGGCCAGGGCTGGAATCTGTATCGCCTCGATTCAGCCTCGGTAAGCCTCGATGAGTTGTTCTTGAGCCTGACAACATTGGGCGCGGAGGAAGTGAAGCAATGAGAAACGTAGTGACGATTGCGCGTAAGGAATTAAACGCGTACTTTCAGTCGCCAATCGCCTATGTGCTGATTGGCGCTTATGCGGCGATGTTTGGATACTTCTTCTGGTCTCTGGTTTACTTTTTTGTACGGGCGAGTATGCAGGCGCAGATGCCTGGTCGCACGATGCCGATGAATCTGAATGAGCTCGTGATTCGCAATCTACTGGGGAATTGCGGTGTGCTTTGTCTGTTCATGATCCCGATGCTGACGATGCGGTTGTTTGCCGAAGAGAAGAGCCGCGGGACGATGGAATTGCTGCTGACTTCGCCGTTGAAGGATTGGGAAATTCTGCTGGGCAAGTGGGTTGGCGCAGTGGGGATGTATGCGAGTTTACTCGCGTTCTCCGGGCTTAATTTGATTTTTCTGTTTGCTTATGGCAAGCCGGACTGGAAGCCGCTGGCGGTTGGCTATCTGGGCCTGTTGTTGCAGGGCGCGGCGATGCTGGCGCTGGGGATGTTCTTGTCTTCGGTGACTCAGAACCAGATTGCGGCTGCGTTTAGCACCTTTGTTTTGTTGCTGATGTTGTGGGTCTTTGAGTGGATGTCGAATATGGATCAGAATGTGGTGACCGAGGTTTTGACCTATGTGTCGCTGCTGCGCCATAACGAGTCGTTTATCAAGGGGGTGCTGGATCTGAAGGACGTCCTTTACTACGCGAGTGTGAGTTTTCTGGGGCTGTTTCTGACAGCGAGATCGCTCGAATCATTGAGATACCGGGGATAGTATGAACGCACGTCAACAAAAATACAGTCTTTATTCGACCGCTTACATTTTGGTGGTTGTCGCCGTACTTGGCGTCGCCAACTATCTGGCGAACAAGAATAACAAGACCTACGATACGACATCGAACAAGCGCTATAGCCTTTCCGATCAAACGATCAAGGTGGTGAAGGGCCTCTCGAAGGACGTACAAATTACCTACTGGGACAACCAGGAAGGCTTTACGCAGGCGAAGGATTTGCTTGGGCAATACATGATTCTGTCTTCGAAGTTGAAGGTGGAATATGTGGATGCGATCAAGAAGCCGGCACTGGCTCGCGCGGCCGGGATCACGAATCTGGGCACGATTATTGTCGAGTCTGGGCCGAAGCGTGAAGAAGCCAAGGGAATGAGCGAAGAACAAATTACCAGCGCGCTGGTGCGTGTTCTGAAGGGCACTGAACGGACGGTTTGTTTTGCTCAGGGTGGTGGCGAGAAGGAACTCGAGAAGAGTGCGCGTGATGGCTATACGGCTGTCAAAGAGATCGTGACTCGCGATAACTACAAGCTCGATACGCTGAACCTGCTCGAGAAGGCTGAGATCCCCGCCAAGTGCACTGTAGTGGTGGTGCCGGGGCCGAAGTTTGACTATCCGGCCAGTGCTGTTGAGAGCCTGAAGAAGCATGTCGAGGGTGGGGGTAAGGTGTTGTTTATGCTCGACCCGCCGTTCAACGTAGACAAGCTGAAGGTGGCTGAAAACAAGGTGTTGGTGGATGTGCTGGCTGGCTGGGGTGTCACCCTGAACAAGGACCTTGTGGTGGATTTGAGCCGTGTGGGCCAGATGATGGGTGGCGCTGTGCTGGCCAATAAATTTGAGAGCCATCCGATTGTGCGCGAGATGTCGGGACGGCCGGTGGTGATGGCGTTTCCGCGGTCGATGGAAGGAAAGTCTGGCGATAAGACGACGGTGGAGAAGCTGTTCTCTTCGATGACTTCGAGCTATGCGCTGACCGATTTGACCAAGGCCGAGATTGATCCGAACCCGGACAAGGACAAGCGTGGACCGTTTACGATGAGCGTGGCCGGGTCTTATAAGACAGGAGTTGAGAACAAAGATGGTCGCTTTGTCGTGGTCGGGAATTCGAGCTTTATCGATAATGGCAACATCCAGCTTTATGGCAACTCGGATCTGTTCTTGAACATGCTGGCTTGGTTGAGCGCGGATGAGGATCTGATCTCGATTCGCCCGAAGGATCCGGAAGATCGCCGGATCCAGCTTGAGCAGGGCCAGATGAATACGCTAATAACGGCGAGCCAGTTTGTGCTGCCGGCGATTGCGTTTGGAGCCGCTGTCTGGATCTGGCGCAAGCGCCGCTAAGGAGATTTAAGGCTGATGCAAGTTCGTGGTTTATTGATTGCGGTTGGAGTGCTGGCGCTGTTGTCGGCAGGCGTCTGGTGGTCGAACAAGAATCCGCAGGATACGACCAAAAAAGCGCCGGGTGAGGGTAAGCTTGAGAACCTGGTGAACCTGTTGCAGGCGGACTTGGTGGAAGTCAAGGTGACCCGTAAGGGCGAGGCTCCGCTGGTGCTGCGGAACTCTCTAGCTGCAAATGAGTGGGCGATGGTGCTGGATCCGCCATTGCCGACGAGTAGCAAAGAGGCCGTGGATGTGGTGACCAATGCGGTAACCATGAACAGCAATCGCCTTGTGGAAGAAAACGCTACGGATCTGATTCAGTATGGCCTTGAGCCAGCGCAGATTACGGTTGACCTGAAGGCCAAGGACGGCAAGACGGCGCAGATTCTAGTTGGCGATCAGACGCCGGTGGGGAACATGTTCTACGTGCGCCGGGCTGGCGAGAAGAAGGTGTTTGCGATCGGTCAGGATTTCAAGGCTGGTGTGGACCGTGGGGTGAATGATCTTCGAGATAAACGGTTGATGGCTGTAAATGAGACGAAGCTCTCGAAGATGGAAATTGTGAAGAAAAGCGAGAG
>CAZZGS010000464.1:0-4316 GCA_964653845.1 uncultured Bryobacter sp. | reverse complement strand
AACTCAACCTGCTCGACAGTATTGTCGAACAGGGGCGTTTCGGAACTGATACCCCAGCTCGAGAACGCGGCAAGAATCTGGTCAAGGAATTCGTTGGTCAGTTTCTTGAAGGCCACATGAATGTGGCTCGCGACGTCGAAACCATGATCAATCAGCGCATTGCACAGATTGATCACCTCCTTTCGATTCAGTTGAACGAGATCCTCCACCATGCCGAATACCAGAAGCTGGAAGGCTCCTGGCGCGGTCTCCGTCACATGGTCTTCAATTCAAACACCAGCGCAAACCTCAAGATTCGCGTGCTCAACGCGAACAAGAAGGACCTGCTTCGCGATATGCAGCGCGCTCCTGAATTTGACCAAAGCGCCCTGTTCAAAAAGGTTTACGAAGAAGAGTATGGTGTCTTCGGTGGAGCTCCCTACGGCGCTCTGATTGGGGACTTCGAATTCGGCAAGCACCCGGAAGACGTCGAACTGCTCGAGAAGATCTCTCAGGTTGCCGCAGCGGCTCACGCTCCGTTCTTTGCCGCCGCAGCCCCCAGCCTGGTCAACCTCGACAGTTGGACGCAGATCGATGCACCCCGTGATCTTGCCAAGGTATTCGACTCCACAGAGTACGCCAAATGGAAAGGCTTCCGCCAGAGTGAAGATTCCCGCTATGTGGGGCTTTGCCTTCCGAGAACTCTTGGCCGTCTCCCTTATGGTCGCGAAACAAAACCGGTTGACGAGTTCAATTATGAGGAATCCGTCGATGGCAGCGATCACTCCAAATACGTTTGGTCGAATGCAGCCTATTCGCTGGGCACACGCCTCGCAGATAGCTTCATGAATTACGGCATGTGCGTCTCGGTTCGTGGTGTTGAGGGTGGTGGTCTTGTAGAAGGCCTGCCTGTCCATAACTTCCAGACCGACGACGGCGAGGCCGTCATGAAGTGCCCGACTGAGACTCCAATCACCGACCGCCGTGAAAAAGAGCTCGCGGACCTCGGCTTCATTCCGCTCTGCCATTGCAAGGGCACCGACTATGCAGCCTTCTTCAGCGTCCAGAGTTCGCAGAAGCCCAAACTCTACGACGACGAAAAGGCAAATGCAAACTCCCGCCTCTCGACACAGCTACCATACATCATGGCTGTCAGCCGCTACGCACACTATCTGAAATCGATGATGCGCGACAAAATCGGCAGCTTCATGTCACGTACCGATGCAGAGAACTTCCTCAACAAATGGATCACTCAATATGTGACCCCAGACGATACAGCGAGCCCGGCGATGAAAGCCAAGTGCCCTCTTCGCGAAGCTCGTATTGACGTAGTTGATGTTCCCGGCAAGCCAGGTGCATATCGCGCTGTCGCTTTCCTGCGCCCACATTTCCAACTCGATGAATTGTCCGTGTCTCTGCGCCTGGTGGCTGAACTGCCAGCACAAGCGAAATAAACTTTTCTCGAAAAATGAACCAAGACACCAAAAACCGACGCTTACATAGATAGAAGGAGATTCACTAAACAACATGGGAAACGGTAATATTTGGATTAAGATTGACGGCATCAAGGGGAAATTCCTCCCGGTGCCTGACGCAATTGAAGTCGATAGCTTCAGTTGGGGAGTTCACAACGCTCAGGGCGCTTCTAAGGCCTCTGGCGAATCCCAGGCGGGCAAGGCCCACTGGGGAGAACTCAACATTACGAAGTCGTGCGACGCCAATTCACCAAAAATCATGGAATTCATCGGCGAGGCGACTGCGATCAAGAAAATCGAGTTTGGCTACATGAAGCAGATCAACTCAACCAATCAGACTTACATCAAATTGATTCTGGAACAGGCATTTTTCGTCTCGCTTCAGCTCCACGGAAGCGGAGAAAATCCTGGCGAGTCCCTTTCAATCGCTTACTCAAAAATAAGGTTTGAATACTACCCCGAGAAGGCCGACGGGAAGGGTCTCGAAGGCGCTATCGGCGGAGGCTGGGACATCAGGAAGAACGTCAAAGTCTAACAACATGGCTCATCCTGCCCAACAATTGATCGAAGCAGGGCATGTCCGGCAAGCGCTCGAAGCGCTTGCCGGACATTTGCGCAATTCCCCAACGGATTTGGCTGCCCGCACATCCCTGTTTGAAGCTCTCTGTTTTGCCGGCGAGTTGGACCGTGCCGAGAAACATCTAAATCTCTTGGCCGACTCCAATGACCAGGCAAAGCTGGGGGCGATCCTGTACTTCTCAGCCATTCATGCCGAACGCGAACGGCATGCCATGTACAAAAATCGGACCTTCCCCAAAACGGAGGCCAAATCACAACTATCCGGCAAACTCAACGGCAAGCCCTTCTCTGAAATTCGAGATGCCGACAAGGATCTTGGAGCAAGGCTGGAACTTTTTGGTGCCGGCGCATACATGTGGGTCCCCTTCGAGCACATCGCTTCTGTACGTATCGAAGCTCCGAAGAGACTTCGGGACACACTTTGGACTCCAGCTTTCATAAACACCAGCAAGAACTTTAAGGGTGATGACATGGGAGAAGTATTGCTTCCCGCTATCTACCCGTTTTCGTTTACTTATCCAGATGAATCAGTGTGGCTCGGACGTCAAACCCTTTGGGTAGAAGACGAGGGCGGCAGCTATCCTTTGGGTCAAAAACTTCTGATCGTCGATGGTGAAGAGGTTCCTTTTCTTGAAGTCCGTACAATTGAATTTGATCAGCCCGAGGTCGACTCCGACAATAATCGTCGGGACGATGAGCAGTCCGCTTCAATTAGCTTAAACTCCTAAAGAATGCCCTTTCGTGAAGACATCCTAAACCCGGTGCCGGGTGACAACCCCGGCGGTGCAGACCTGCGTTATGATCCTGTCTACGACAAGATCAAGGAAGCACGGCGAGAAGAAGACGACATTGAACAGGGAGACTGGAAGCGCGAACGCAAAGTCGCTGATTGGCTGCTGACTAGTAAGCTTTGCGAAGAAGTTCTCGCCACCCGCTCAAAAGACCTGCAACTCGCCGTCTGGCTTACTGAAGCGGCTGTTCGCCAACGTGGTTTTGACGGAGTCCTGGAAGGACTCTCCCTGGTGCATGGCCTCGTCGAAAAGTTTTGGGATCACCTCTATCCAGAACTCGAAGATGGCGACGCAGAGTTTCGAGCCACTCCTCTCGATTGGCTTTCCAATCAACTTATCCGCCTCCTACAGGAGCTCAAACTAACCAAGGACGGTTATTCTTACCACAAATTCAAGGAATCACGCGATGTTGGTTACGAACAGGGTTCTGCAAGCGAAAAGGCGATTGAGACAAGAAAGACCAAACTGGACGAAGGAAAGCTGGCTCCAGAGTTGTTTGACGAGTCTTTCGATCAGACACCAAAGGCCTTCTATGTTGCGCTGCAAGCTTCCCTGATCCAGATACTATCCGACACGAAATCCCTTAGCAGTATCTGTGACGAAAAGTTTGGAGAATTCGCTCCATCCTTTTCGCGCTTTGTGCAAGCCAACGAAGAGGTTAAGCAGGTCGCAAAGAATCTTCTGGATAAGAAACGCGAGAATGAGCCTGACCCAATTGAAGAGGCTGCCGAAGCAGTTGCCCCAGGTGAAGAATCGGCAACGGGCGAAGCCGCCGCTCTGGTACCCCAGGGCTCAGGAATCAACATCGCCGCATTCAGCGGTACCGAACCAGCGAGTCGAAAAGCCCTCGTCGAGGGCCTGGTTCACGCTGCGGCTCAATTGCGCCAGATGGACCCCACCAACCCCGGATCCTATCTGATGATGCGCGGGCTTCGTTTTGGCGAATTACGGGCGGCAGCCGCCAAGGGTGAGATGCGTGAGCTTGAGGCACCACCCACGGAAATTCGCCGTCAGCTTCGTATTTACCTGCTCGCTTCGAAATGGAAAGAACTTCTCGACTTGACCGAAGCAAGCCTTGTTCTTCCAGCAAGCCGAGCCTGGCTGGATTTGCACCGCATGACGACTGAAGCATGCGTCGGTTTGGGTGACGACTACAATGGAGTGTCTCAGGCCATTCGAGGCGAAGTCCGCACTCTACTGCGGGACGTACCTGAAATCCGCACGGCAATCCTGATGGACGAAACCCCGGCTTGCAATCCTCAGACGTTGGCCTGGCTTGACGATCTCAACGATGATCCTCCAGCACAAGCGGAAAACGAAGAATCAGATCCTGCGGCCGCAATACCCACTCCGCCAGTCCGAACAAGTCCCCTGCCCTGGCGCAAAAGAATGGCAGATCCGTTCCGTGTCGCAATAGAGTCACTGCGTCGCGGCGACAAGGCTAAGGCACTTGAAATCATGCGTAATGAGGTCGAGAATCAGCCTTCAGCCC
>CAZZGS010000463.1:0-4342 GCA_964653845.1 uncultured Bryobacter sp. | reverse complement strand
GAAGGGTGCTAATATAAGCCCGTGGGAAAAATCATCGCGATCACCAACCAAAAGGGTGGCGTCGGGAAAACAACTACTGCGATCAATCTGGCGGCCTCTATGGCCCTTGGCGAGCTCAAGGTACTATTAGTTGACGGCGACCCCCAGGGTAACTCTACCAGTGGGGTAGGAGTTTCAAAAGAGGCCCTAGAACACACTTGTTACGGCGTGCTAACCGGAAGCTGCACTGCATCTGAAGCTACTGTCGCAACAGATTTTGACGGGCTCTTTTTGATCCCAGCAGATAAAAATCTTGTAGCGGCAAATATAGATTTAGTGGATGTTCCAGAGAGAGAGTTCCGCTTGCGCGATGCGTTGCATGCCGTGCGTAGCCAATACGATTACATCCTTATCGATTGCCCACCGGCGCTGGACTTGCTAAATCTGAACGGGTTGGTGGCCGCAGATTCGATCATCGTGCCAATTCAGTGCGAATTCTTCGCCCTCGAAGGCGTTTCGCAGTTAATCGACACGCTGCAGAGGATTCGTGAAGCCTTCCAGCATGAGTTGCCGATCGAAGGCGTTCTGCTCACGATGTACGATGACCGAACCAATCTGACTCGCCAGGTCGCGAGCGACTTACGCGAGTTTTTCGGTAAACAGGTTTTTGAGACAGTCATCCCCCGCAGCATTCGCCTGGCCGAAGCACCCAGCTTTGGAAAGCCTGTGATCTCGTATGACGTAAGGTCCAAGGGCGCAGAAAGCTATATCAAGTTAGCAAAGGAGATCATCGCCAATGAGCAAGCAGCACGATCCACGTCGAGTATTGGGTAAAGGTCTTTCAGCGTTGTTGCCGAATCGGCCAAGTAGCAGTGGATATGCACCTGCGCCACCCGTGGCAGCGCCAGTTCCAGAGGCGGGTGCTGGCTTGACTCAAATGGCAATCGAGGCGCTTCTCGCCAATCCACGCCAGCCGCGAACTGTGTTTCAACAGGACCGTCTACATGAGCTGGCCGAGAGCATCAAGGTGAATGGCATCATTCAACCGCTGTTGGTCAGACGCCAAGGTGAAGTTTTTGAGATCGTGGCAGGGGAGCGCCGCTGGCGCGCCGCC
Source organism: uncultured Bryobacter sp. (assembly GCA_964653845.1). Lineage (GTDB taxonomy): Bacteria > Acidobacteriota > Terriglobia > Bryobacterales > Bryobacteraceae > Bryobacter. The sequence goes on along the minus strand of CAZZGS010000463.1, from coordinate 3,249 downwards.
AAGATCGCAGGCCTCGCAACCGTGCCTGTAGTGATTCAAGATGTAGCCGATGAGAACGTGCTGACGCTGGCGCTGATCGAGAATATCCAGCGCGACGATCTCAATGCAATTGAAACCGCAGTGGCCTTTGACAGGCTGAGCCGCGAGCTAAATCTCACTCATGAAGAGATCGGGCGACGAACCGGAAAAGACCGGACAACAATCACTAACTTCTTACGGCTCTTACGTTTACCGGAAGACCTGCAAGGGATGTTGGGCGATGGACGGCTGAGTATGGGCCATGCCCGGACGATCCTCGCGCTGCCAACAGAAGAGCTGCAACGTTCGGTAGCCGAGAAAATCGTAAGCCAGGGCTTGTCTGTGCGCGCCACTGAAAAATTGGTTCAAAGCATGACCGAGCCACGAGAGATTAAAGAAACTCAATCTTTACCCGTGGATCCAAATGTAAAGGCGGCTGAAGAAGAACTACGCCGCGTGCTGGGAACGCGGGTGAACATCAACGCCAAAAACGAAAAGCGGGGCCGGATCGAGATTGAATACTATTCGCAGGAAGAGTTGCAGCGGCTCTACGGGATGCTGGTAGGGGAGAATTAAGTAGGCAGGTGGGTGGTGCCGGCGGGAGGACTCGAACCTCCGACCTAGGGATTATGAGACCCTCGCTCTACCTCTGAGCTACGCCGGCGAATGTGGCCAACGACAAGCCACTCTTTCAGGCTAGAGGCCAAGCGGCATGCTTGTCAAACAGGAAGGGAAAAGCTTAAGCAGAAAAACAGTGGGCGTACCAGTCGAAGAACCCGTCATTTCGTTTGAAAACGTATCGAAGAGTTATGCCATCTACGATAGTCCGTCAGACCGTCTCAAAGAACTGATCACACTCAACCGGGTCAAAAAGCATCGCGATTTCAAGGCGCTCGACAACGTGAGCTTCTCGATTGCGGCAGGCGAGACCTTTTGCATCATCGGAGAAAACGGCTCTGGCAAGAGCACGATGCTACAGATCATTGCAGGGATCTTGCAGCCCACAGGGGGGGCGGCCAAGGTCAAGGGGCGGGTAGCGGCGCTGCTTGAGCTCGGGTCTGGCTTCAATCCCGAATTCAGCGGGCGGGATAACGTTTACCTCAACGCAGCGATTTTGGGCTTATCGAGGACCGAAACCGGCAAGCGATTTCAGAGCATCGAAGAATTTGCCGAAATCGGAGACTTTCTCGACCAGCCCGTAAAACATATTCAAGTGGGATGGCGGTGCGATTAGCTTTTTCTGTCGCAATTCACGTAGACCCGGAAATTCTGCTGGTGGACGAGGCCCTGGCTGTGGGCGATGTTTACTTCCGGCAGCGCTGTTTGCGCAAAGTGCATGAGCTGAGGCAGCGGGGAGTGACAATCCTTTTTGTGAGCCACTCCACTGGCGATGTGAAAGCGATTGGGGACCGCGTTATGTGGCTCGATCATGGCCGGGTGCGCGAGATTGGGGCAACCGATATCGTTGTCGCAAAGTACCTGGCCGAGATGACGGCCAAGGATTCGAGTTTTGTGGAACATCAGGCGGAGAATCGGCTGGAGGAAGCGCAGAGTGCGGGGCAGGCGCCAGAGTTGGTAACCTCAATCCCGAATGTCGATCATCGTCACGGTGACGGCCGGGCGGAAATCCTCGGAATCACGGTGCTCGACGAACATGGCCAGGTTGCAGGGATGCTCGAGCCGAATTCAAAATTTGTGGTGAGGATCAGCGCGAGGGCCAAGGCGTGGATTGCACTACCCAATATCGGCTTCATGATGCGGAACCATATGGGTATCGACTTTGCTGGATCCAATACAATTCGTGAAGGGCACGAGTTGCCACCAATGGGGCCGGGCGATACAGTAACTGTGGATTTTCACCTTGAGATCCCGGAACTTTACCCGTCGCACTTTTCGTTCTCACCGGCAATCGCAGACGGAGGCCTGGTGAATTATAAACATTGCGACTGGATCGACAATGCGCTGGTCTTGCAGATGGGGCATGGCGAAGGGCAGGTCTATGGTTATCTGCATCTGCCGTGCCGGGTGGAAGTAAACGCGAAGGTGAAACATGGCTGAGTTTAGCGGCGAGCGAGTGATCCCGGGAAAAGTAGATGTGGATCTGTGGAACGAACACTTGTCGCGCTATCTGTTTGCCTCGCGACTCTGCCGTTTCAAGAAGGTAATCGATCTTGGGTGTGGCAGTGGTTATGGCTCGGCTGAGCTGGCAAAAAAGGCGGAGAGCGTGGTTGGTGTCGATGTCTCGGAAGAAGCAGTTGCCGAAGCGAAGGTGCAGTACACGGCCGCAAATTTACAGTTTCAGGTAGCGAGTCTGGAGCAATTGCCCTTTGCCGATGGAAGCTTTCAATTGGCTGTGTGCTTTGAGGTAATTGAACACCTGACGGAATATCGCACTCTACTGGCAGAGGCCCGGCGTGTGCTGGCCCCGGGGGGCCAATTGGTGATCTCAACTCCCAACATCAAGTTTTATGCCGAGAGCCGCAAGCTGAATGGGCCAAATCCATTTCATGAACATGAATTTGCGTATGAGGAGTTTCGGGCCGTGCTCGGTGAGTTTTTCGAACACCAGACCTTCTTTGTGCAGAATCATGCCAGCGGATTAGTTTTCTTGCCGCTGGAAGGCGCAGTAGGCACAGAGTTACGACTGGAGCCGGGCAAGCCCAATCCTGATGAAGCGCATTTCTTTCTAGCCGTGTGTGCAGCCAAGCCCATGACTGGCGCACCCTCGTTTGTTTATATACCAACTGCGGCCAATGTGCTGCGCGAACGTGAGCATCACATACAACGGCTCGAAGGCGAGCTGATCACAAAGAACGAATGGCTCGAAGCATCCAAGACCGAACACAAGACACTGGTCGATCAGTTTCGGGCGCTCAAGCTTGAGATGGAAGCCAAGAACCAATGGGCCCTCGAGCAGAACCAGCGCGTCGAGAAAGCACAGCAGGCGATTGTACGCATGGAAGGTGAGTTGACCGCGCAACACGAAGAGTCAGCGCTGGTAGTGGCGGCTTACGAAAAGCGCCTGCGGGAGATCGAAGCCGAAGGCCTGAAGCAGGCCGAATGGGCGCAGGCAAATGAAGCGAAGCTCAATTCTCGGATCGCTGAAATCGCAGCTCACGGGGTGAAGCTCGATGGGGATTTGAAGAAGGCGGGCGAGCAGCTTGCCGAGTATCAGAAGAAGCTGGACGAGGCTCAGGCCCTGGTAATTGAGCGAACACTTTGGGCCCAGAG
>CAZZGS010000462.1:0-4350 GCA_964653845.1 uncultured Bryobacter sp. | reverse complement strand
GAGGTGCGGGGTGATTTCATATTTTTCGTCGTCGCCTTGAGGGGTCCAGTGATCGGGGCGTACGCCGTTTGGCATGAAGAGGAAAGCCATGCGCAGGGGCGGCTCTTTAAGTCGTTCGTCGGGGGAGGCTGCTTTTATGGATTCGAGCCAGGGGAGCGCGAGGCTTGCGCCTGCTCCTCTGAGGATCATTCGACGGGAAAGTTTGCGCGCCATAAATTGTTCCTAGACTAACAAAATCACTTGTCGCCGAGAAGGCGGGTGCGGACTGGTTTGGATGCCGGGGCTGAAGAGATCGAGGTTGCAGTGCCGGCTTGATGGTTGCGGAAGGGACTGCTGAGGACGATCTCCTGAATGAGCAAGCGGGCGTTTGCGTTGTTCTGATCGAGCTTGTCGACGATACGCTGGATGGTGCACTGGTCGGCGTCGGATTTGCTGCGGCCTAGAGCGTAGCCGAGGATCTTACCGCTGATATGTCGAAGGAATTCTTCTTTGCGACCGAGCAGGATATTGCGCAGCTCTATGGGGCCGTCGAAGGATTCGCCTGACGGTAGAGTGCCTTTGCTGTCGATCGGGCCTTCGCGCAATCGTCCCATCCAGTCGAAGGGTTCCAGGCCGAAGCCGATTGGGTCCATGAGGTTGTGGCAGCTTGCGCAGGCGGAATCGGCTCGGTGGCGTGAGAGGATCTGGCGCATGCTGAGGCCCTTGTCGGACTTGGCTGCCGTCTCAAGAGTTGGAACGTCTGGTGGGGGTGGTGGGACAGGGGTGCCAAGGATGGTTTCCAGAACCCAGGCTCCGCGCAGGACGGGGCTTGCCATCTTGTAGTGTGAGGTCATGGCGAGAACGGAGGCCATGCCGAGAACGCCGCCGCGCCGGTTGTCTGGCCATTCGACTCTCTTGAACTGGTCGCCGAGAGGGGTCTTGATTTGCTCTTCGACTTGATAGAACTTGGCGAGGCGTGCCGTCATGAAGGTGTAGTTTGCGCTTAAGAGTTCCAGGAGGCTGCGGCCGTTAGCGAGGATGTGCTGGAAGAGGAGAACTGGTTCTTCGCGGAGTTCTGCTGCAACTTCTGGCGTGTAGTAGTGCTGGAGCTCGGTGAGTAAGGGCACCACTCTGCCTCCTACTTCCTGGGTGCCGAGCCATTGGCCAACGAAGCTGTTTGCAAAGGCACGGGAGCGTGGGTCGTCGAGCATGCGATCGACTTGTTGCTTCAATACTGCTGGATCCTGGAGGCGGCTTTGGGCGGCGAGTTGGAGGAGCTCGTCGTCTGGCATCGTCGACCAAAGGAAGTAGGAGAGACGTGAGGCCATGTCGTAATGGGCGACGGGCTGCATCGTTGTTTGTGAATCGCGGCCTTCGATCCTGAAGAGGAAGCGCGGGGAGACCAAGGCTGCTTTGAGGGCCATCTTGACGGCTTCTTCGTAGGGGTCGCCACGTTCTGCCGCGCGCTGGTAGATGCCGTAGAATCTTTCGACGTCGGCTGTGTCTACGGGACGCCGGTAGGCTTTGGTGAGGAAGGTCGAGAGGAGGCGCCGGGTGGCTCTATTTGGGTCGATGGGGGACTCGCCCGGATCGAGGCCGAAGAGGCGATAGTGGAGTGCGCGTTTGTCTTGCGCGATGGGCTCCTGCTTTTGTTCGACTGTGAGACTGTAGAACTGCACGGGCTCAGTGCCCGCTGTGATACGGATGGTGTGGACGCCCCGGGTGAGCGGGTTGGTGGCGACGCGAGTTGTGGCACCGCCGTTCGAATCGCGCGCATATGCGAGGGAGGTGGGTGGGCCGTCGTCGACATTGACCTGCAATTGAAAGGGTGTCTGCCGTGGCCGATCCACGGAAACTTTCAAGTTATAGTTTCCTTCAACAAAAATCGCGATTTCGGTGGAGAGAGATTGAGCTGGTGCCAGAGTGCGGCCTGGACTTACCGAAGGCAGCGGTGGGTTCATCTCCCCTGAAGGGAAGAGCTTACTCATCGGTTGGGTGATGATGACACGATCGAGGATCTTCTGTGCGGCTTCGAGGTAGCGCTCGAGGAGCATGGGCGGAAGGTATAGAGTTTCGCCGTTGGTGTCGAAACCATTGCCGCCGGATTCGTCGGCAGGGAAGAGATCTGCCGCTACGACATCTACACCGAGGAGGTCGCGAATGGTGTTGTGGAATTCACGGCGGTTGAGACGGCGAGGCGGGATTGCGCCTGCGCTTTCACCGGCACTGCAGGCGGTCTTGCGGAGTTGCCGATCGATCCAGGTGGAAACACGGAGGCGGTCGGCCTCGGTGAGTTTTGAGGCCATGGGTGGCATGGTGCGGTTGCGCAATTGCGTCGCGACATCGCGCCAGAGCATGCGGCTATCATTGAGGTCTTCGGCCTTTTGTGCCTTCAGGAAGTTAAGGCGATTTTTTGGGTTGGCCGGGTTGTGGCAGGCGGAGCAGTTTTGCTCGAGGACGGGCTTTAGATCTTTCGCAAAATCTTCTGCGGCATTGGCAGAAAATAATGCAAAAAAAAGCGATAGAGTTGCACGCACACTGCAACTCTATCGCTATTTGGAGCTTATGCTGTGGCTACAGGTGCCTTGACGATTTGGCGGAGAACGTAAGGCATGATGCCACCACTGCGGAAGTAGAGCACTTCCACCGGGGTGTCGATTCGAACCTTGACGGTGAAGGTTTTGGTTTCGCCGTTGGCAGTCTTGACGGTGACCTTGGCCAGCTTGTCGCCTTGGGCTGCGTCTGAAACACCGGAGATCGAATATGTTTCGGTGCCGTTGAGGCCCAGTGTCTGGCGGCTCTCGCCGGGGAGGAATTCGCAGGGGAGCACGCCCATGCCGACGAGGTTAGAGCGGTGGATTCGTTCGAAGCTTTCGGCAATGACTGCCTTGACGCCGAGGAGGTTAGTACCCTTGGCTGCCCAATCGCGTGAGGAGCCTGAACCGTATTCCTTGCCTGCGATGACGATTAAGGAATTGCCGTCTGCCTGGTACTTGACCGAGGCATCGTAGATGCTCATCTGTTCGCCGGAGGGGACGTGTTTGGTGAAGCCACCTTCGACGCCTGAGAGCATTTCGTTCCTGAGACGGACGTTGGCGAAGGTGCCGCGGGTCATGACTTCGTCGTTGCCGCGGCGCGCGCCGTAGCTGTTGAAGTCTGAAGGAGCAACTCCAAGGCTCGCCAGGTATTGACCGGCAGGAGAATCCTTATTGAAAGAACCAGCGGGTGAGATGTGGTCGGTGGTGATTGAATCGCCGAGGACGCAGAGAGGATAGAGGCCGCTGAGGTCTTCGATGGGGGAGCTGGGGTCCTTCATGTTTTCAAAGTAAGGCGGATGCTTGATGTAGGTTGAGTTTTCGTCCCAGGCGAAGAGGTCGCCGGTGGGAGTCTTCATGCTCTTCCATTGGTCGTTGCCTTCAAAGACGAATTCGTATTCGCGACGGAACTGTTCGGCGGTGACGAATTGGCCAACGGCGGCGCTGACTTCTTCCTGGGTTGGCCAGATGTCCTTGAGGTAGACGTCTTCGCCGTCTTTGCCTTTGCCGAGAGGTTCTTTGGTGAGGTCCATGTCGACGCGGCCAGCAAGGGCATAAGCGACGACGAGCGGAGGCGAAGCCAGGTAGTTGGCGCGGACCTGAGCATTGACGCGGCCTTCAAAATTGCGGTTGCCGCTGAGGACGGCGGCGACGACCATATTGTTATCGGCGACGGCGTGACTGACGGTTTCAGGAAGTGGGCCACTGTTACCGATGCAGGTGGTGCAGCCGTAGCCAACGAGGTTGAACCTGAGTGCATCGAGGTAGGGCATGAGGCCACTCTCCTTGAGGTACTCGGTGACGACCTTGGAGCCGGGAGCAAGTGAGGTCTTTACCCAGGGCTTGGACATCAGGCCCTTCTCGACGGCTTTCTTGGCGAGCAGGCCGGCACCGATCATGACGCTGGGGTTGGAGGTATTGGTGCAACTGGTGATAGCTGCTATGACTACTGCGCCTTCGGGCATGCTGGAGGTTTCGCCGAACATCTCGACGTCAACGCTCTTCTGTTCTGCCGTTAGTGTGGAGAGGAAGTTCGACTTGACGCCTGAGAGGGAGACGCGATCCTGCGGGCGCTTGGGACCGGCTAGCGAGGGTTCGACGCTATCGAGATCGAGTTCGAGGACATCGTTGAATTCAGGCTCGGGAGTGCCGGCTTCGAGGAACATGCCTTGTTCCTTGTAGTAGGCTTCGGCGAGTTCGACGAGGTGCTTGGGCCGATTGGAGAGGCGCATGTAGTCGAGGCTCTGAACGTCGATCGGGAAGAATCCCATGGTGGCACCGTATTCGGGGGCCATGTTGGCGATGGTGGCGCGATCGGCGAGGCTGAGGGTTGACA
>CAZZGS010000461.1:0-4358 GCA_964653845.1 uncultured Bryobacter sp. | reverse complement strand
GGGTTGTGGGATGCGGGTACAGGCAGTCTTGAGCGGCCGAAAAGCGAGGACATGCTGTTTCTACCTCAACATGCATACATGGTGCTGGGCAGTTTGCGAGTGCAATTGCAGTATCCCAATCTCGAACGAGAGGTTCGGGATGAGGAACTTGTTGCGGTACTCAAAGAGGTGAATCTGGAGGGGCTCGAAGACAGGTGTGGCGGGTTTGATGCCGAGTTTGATTTCGAGAAAATTCTATCGGTAGGTGAGCGGCAGAGGTTAGCTTTTGCGCGAGTGCTTCTGAAGCAACCGAAGTACGTATTGCTGGATGAGGCGACTAGTGCGCTTGACCGATTGAACGAAGGGGCGCTGTACCGGAAATTGGTTGCGACGTCGACGACGATGGTGAGTGTGAGTCATCATCCGGCACTAGTGAGATTTCACACGCAAGTGCTTGAGCTTAAGGGTGAGGGTAAGTGGGAGCTACATACTGCGAGTGAATTTAAGTTCAGTGAAGAGCTTGCCTAGTGCTTTCAATGGTCGAGTAATGTAGGTATTCTTGGTAGGCGAGGATTTGATGATGACCGAATTGTCGAGACGTAAATGGATCGGTGCTGGAATCACGGCAGGTGGCCTGGCGGTAGCGGCCAAGCTGGCGGATCAATATGGCCTTGTGCCACCGGACGGCAAGGGTATCTATGGGCCGGGAGCAACGTTGAGCTATGCGGCTCATCGCCTGATTACAAGCGGATCGAATGCGAGAGAGCTTCGACGGGATCAGATTTCGAAAACACCCTATCCAAATGGAAAGCCACCGAAGGACGCCATCTTCAAAGCCGAGGAAGAAGCTGGATTTGCGAATTGGAAAGTCTCGGTTGGCGGAATGGTTGAGCGGCCCGTATCTTATTCGTTGGCTGAACTTAAGACGCTTGCGCAACGGAGTCAAATCACACACCTTTCTTGTGAAGAGGGGTGGTCGTATGTGGCAGAGTGGACGGGCGTACCACTGGGACTCATTCTGGAGAAGGCGGGATTGCAGTCTGGAGCAAAGTTTGTGGTGTATTCGTCGCTGGCGATTCGGGGTGCTCGCTATGACAGCATCGATATTGACGAGGCGTTGCATCCACAGACGCTGGTGACTTATGGGATGAATGGCAAGGATTTGCCGGTGGGGCATGGTGGGCCGTTGCGGATGCGGGTGCCTAGGCAACTTGGATACAAGAGCATCAAATTTATGACTGGCATCACTGTGACTGATAGCTTGAAGGGGTTCGGGAAGGGATTGGGGTCGTCGGCGGCCGATGCTGGGTATCAGTGGTACGCGGGGATTTGAAGAACTTTCGGCATGTAGCGGGTTCCGCTTGAACCAACACAACCCGGCAGGAAGGTTCCAGGTGCGTCCCAAGTCAAAATCGCTTTGCGATATCGGGCACATTCTCGCTCTCGGCCACCCAAGACGCCCACCTCGCTGTCCCACTGGGCCCGAATTTCGTAAACGTCATGCCGGGTCAAATTTTGCACATTGCGCATTTCATCCCTGCCCTCCTTGCCGTTACTTCACCGAATAGATGAAAACGCCATCAAACGAAGATTCTGGTGGAGTGGACGTTTTCTTTACACACGCCGTCTTGTGCTTGAAATAAGGGGGCTTGCAACCAAAAGTCGATTCGGCGTGGTTCGCAAACTGCGGGACCATCGCCGGAAATAGCTGGCGGGTCACTTTGCCAGAAAGGCACCAGCATTCATCTTGAAGCGCTCCGAAAGTTTGATGGCAACTTGCTTTGAGATCCCTCGCTGACCGTTAAAGATCTGAGACGCGGTGGATCGAGTAACGCCGAGCAGGCGCGACAGATCAGCTTGTGTCATCTGATTCTCTTCCATCAGGGCCTTGAGGATGCGCAGCGGGTTCGAAGTAAAGGCGTCGGGGTAACGGTTGCGCTCATACTCGACCAGCGCGACGACCATCAGCGCGGAAAGCGCACGCTCTTCCGGTGTGGCCGTTTCGCGCATATCAATCTCTTCGCAGGCGGTCGCCCAATGGTTGAACTCTTCCTCGCTCTCGATCTTGCGGGGCTTTCGTGCGCGCAAGAGCTCGCCGTACCTCACTTCGTCGATCACTGACACCATTTTTTCCACTCCTGTTTGCCGTATTCGGCATGCGACAGCAACTCTTTTATATACAATGTCTTGGCTGTGTAATTCACGCCAACTATCAGCCGGTAAGCATTGCCTCTCAAGTTAAAGATCAGCATTCGGCCAACTTGATCCGTGGACGGATAAACCGCACGAACATCTTGCAGGTTGGTCCATTGGGCATCGCGGGCAAGAGCAAACCAGTCTAGGGCCGCCTTTTGGCAATCTCGGTGTCGTTCGATCTGCTGAAGAAGGCCTCTATGGCTGATCACGTTCACGATTTGATGTTAACAGTTTGCGAACACTAGTGTATGCAAAAAGTGAACACACTTTAAACCTATACAGAATGGCGCAGAACAGGCGGATCCAAGAGTAAGAAATCGCACCGTAGTGAACATGCACGAGCCAACCAGCACTCATATCTACACTTAAGTTTTCCCAGGAGTTACTAATTTTGACCACAACTAACGCAACGATCTTTCTACGTCCGACCCTCGATATTGTCGCTCCTGCTGTGATCGTTACGCTTGGACATCTCGCTTACAAAACTGTTTGCCCAGTCTACGGTGTGCGCCCAAAGAAATTCCGCAATGCCTTCGAGCCGATGGGTCCATTCTGGCAGCCCAAAATCTCATAAACTTCTCATGTTTTCCTAATGCTGATTTGACGGAAGCTCTTATACTCATGCTTCATGCCATCGCAGATCGTCGAGACGTCGAAGCAGCGGCTGGCCGCGTGGAGTAAAGTTCCCCAATTACACGTGGAGGGAAGTATGCCTGTAACTCGGCTGATCAAAGACGTCCTCGCAGGGAGGGCAGCGGCGGGTTTTGTTGGGAGAGAGCACGAACTGCGGCTGCTGACTGAGTGTGCAGATGGTCGCGGCCCAGTGCTTGCGTGGATTCACGGCCTTGCGTGGATTGGTAAGTCATCTCTTTTGCAGGAGTTTTCGGCGAGAGCAACTGCCAGTGGTAGTTCTATCATCCGGCTCGACTGCCGGTTCATAGAACCGACGCCGGAAGGCTTTCTTCTTGAACTGCAGCGGGTTCTGAACCGCCCTGTGAGCACCATCGACGCGGTGAACGATGCGCTCTCGTCCTTTACTCGGGCAGTGTTGGTTTTGGACAGCTACGAAGTCTTGCGCTTGCTAGACGGCTGGCTGCGACAAGCATTCTTTCCCGCCTTGAAGGAGACTGTCCGCGTCGTGATCTGCGGCCGCTATGGACCCGCGCCGCACAGGCGAAGTGCTCTGGAGTGGCAAGGCCTCACGCTCACGATTCCCCTGTCTCCATTGACGGAACCCGAGTCGTTGGCGCTACTAGAACGCGCGGGGATTATGGCAAGCGACGCCACTGCGATTTACCGCATCGCACGCGGTCATCCCATGGCACTTATGCTCGTAGGCAGCGCCAGGAGTAATATGAGCTGGAACAGGGACAGGACGGATTCACATAGTCTGGTGCGGCAGCTCACGCAGTTGTACCTGACCGATGTTATCGATGCAAATCTGCGCACTGCGGTTGAAGCAGCATCGGTCCTCCGGCGTACTACGCAATCTATGCTTGCCGCTCTGCTGCCGGAGATTTACAGCCGTGGTTTGTACGAAGAGCTCGCCGCCCTCTCGATCGTCGAGGCGACGAGCGAGGGTTTGATGATTCATGAACAGGTTCAGGAGGCCGTCTCGTCGTGGCTACGCAGTTCAGACCCTCATCGCTTCAGTACCTACCGGCGTGCCGCGTGGCGGCAGGTGCGTGCGGAGTCTTGTCAGGCGGATGGTAGCGACCGTTGGCGCTACACAGCGGACATGCTGTATCTGGTGCAGAATCCAGGCTTGCGCGAGGCATTCTTCCCCGCTGGGGTGCAGAGCCTGTGTGTGGAGCGCGCCCTCCCCTGCGACCAGGATTCGATTCTCGCAATTGCGCACACTCACGAAGTGCCGCTGGCCGCTGCGGCCATAACCCAATGGTGGCAGAGCGTGCCAGACAGCTTTTACGTGATGCGAGACGCTTCTGGAGAGATAGCCGGTTTCTACATAGCGGCGGACTTGCGAATCCTTCGAGGGCGAATGCCCGCCGCAGATCCTGCCGTGGCTCAAATGCAGCGCCATCTGCAACAGAATCCCCTGACTCAGGGCGAGACCGCTCTCTTTCTTCGCCGGTGGTTGAGTAAATCGGCGGGCGAATCGCCGTCTCCGGTGCAGGCAGCGTGCTGGCTGGACGTGAAGCGATTCCACATGGCGCTGCGGCCGC
>CAZZGS010000460.1:0-4360 GCA_964653845.1 uncultured Bryobacter sp. | reverse complement strand
CGTCGGCAGTTGCACATTCGCGCTGCTAAGCCAGTTATTTTCCGTCCGGGTGGCTGCGGGCGTCACCGGGTCTCCGACGATGTTCGGGCGATAGTTCGGCGCACCAGACACTTGGAATGCCGTCGCTGGTCCATAAACCAGGTTCACCGTCGTGCCGCTGCTGGCGAAGTTGATCGCCGTAAAGCGCCATCCCCCAAGGGCGAGGTCCGTTGCCTTGTTCCAACTGGAGCCCCATTTCTTGCCCTTGCCCAAAGGCAACTCATACAGAACCGTCGTCGTGTTGTTGAAAGGCTGGTCATAACCACCCAGGCCCTTCTCATTGCGAAGGTCTGCGTAGTTCACGCGGGAGTTGTCACCGTTGCCGGTCTCAAGATGGCCTGAAGCATTATCGATCGCCTTGGACCAAGTGAAGGAGTTCAACAGATACAAGCCCTGGCTGAAGCGCTTCTCCAGCTTGGCCTGCAAAGCGTGGTAGTTCAGAAATCCAGCGCCAAACGCCGCCTGTATAAATCCGAAGTTCTGGATCGGCCGCCGATCCTGCAAGCTCGAATTCTCCGTCGGCCCATTCGGCCGGGCCTGATTGTAATCGCCCAGAATCAGCAGGTTCACGCCACGCGTTCCCACATAGCCGACATCGAGCACCAGGTTCTTGCCCAGTTCACGTTGGATCGAGAAGTGCCAGCTCTGTGTGTAGCCTGTCGGCAAGTCGCCGGGGATGTAATTCGCGCGCACATTGACTTGGTTGATATTCGACGGCGACAGAAAGTTGTTCGGATAACCTTGTTCCGTTGGGCGGAAGCAAGTCTGCGGACCTTGGTTGAGGTTCGTGCAAAGTGGCAGCCCGGGGCCTGCTCCAGAGAACGGTGGCCGCTGGTCTGCAATCGGGTTCAGCACATGGGGCAGGTTGTAGCTGAGCAGGTTCTCGCCGCCCATCCGGTTGAAGTGGATGTAGCTGATGCCGTAGCCTGCGCGCACCACCGTCTTCGGCAGCGCGCTCCAGGCCAGGCCAATCCGAGGTGCAAAATTATTGCGGTCCATCTTCACCAGCGCCCGGTCATAAATCGAACCGCTCTTGGCCACCAGTAGCGAGTTCGTTGCGGGGTTGAAGTTCGAGATGCGATTGGCTGAATCATACTGCGGCGTGGCCAGTTCATAGCGCAAGCCCAGGTTCAGGGTCAGCTTCCGGCTGATCTTCCAATCGTCCTGCACATACAGGAAGTTCATCTGCTGGCGAAGGTTCACAATCACCGAATTGTTCAATTGATACCGGCTGCGCGCTCCAAACAGGAAGTCCGCCATGAACTGCAAGTCGTTGTTTGCCGAGCCCGCTACCTGGCTGAAGCGCCCCGAATAAGAGTCACTACCCATCTTCGGGTTGAAGTCGTCGATGTCGGTCTCAATTCGCTGAAACTCATAACCTGCCTTCAGGCTATGCTTGCCAAACAGCTTCGTGTAGTTCAGCTTCGGGTTCCAGACAAACGGATTCTGAAATTGTGGGTTGGAGCTCTGCACCCCAAACGCCGAATAGCCGTTCACCCCTTGTGTATAAACTCCACCGGTGAAGCGCGGGTCTGTCGGCGCGTTCGGGATCTGCAGGCGTGCCACCAACGGCTCCGTACCGACAAAAATCGGCACTTTGCCACCTTCCGACCGGCTGATTCCCATTCGAAACTCGAGGATCGACGTCGGTGAAAGCGTGTAGGTCGTGCCAAATGCCATCTGCTGGTTCAGCACGCGCACATCGCCGTTGTTGTTGCCACCTGAAGGGCCATCGATCGCTCCGGGCTCAAAGCTCTTCAGCAGGCGATGCGAGTAGCGCACAAAAGCTGTCAGCTTTGAGGAGATGTAGTGGTCGTAGCGCACATCACCCTTGTCGGAGTTATCCAGAAACCCTGGCAGCGACTGATAGTTGTTCGCCGCACGATTCAGGTTCGGCGCAGGCAAGCCGGCCAGCACCGTCGATGCCCAACGCGTGATGCGCGAAGCCGGGATCACACCATCCCCATAGATCGCGCCGGTGATCGGGTCCAGAATCGGGATGCCCATTCGGCCGGCCCGCGCTTCCATCGACGGCAACGTCGAGAACAGCAGTTGCTTCCGGGTCCGGCGAAATCCTTCGTAGTTCGCAAAGAAGAACATCTTGTCCTTCACGATCGGCCCGCCAAAAGTAACGCCAAACTGATTTTGAATCAGCGTCGGCTTGCCGGCAGCCGGCTTGAAGAATCCAATTGCATTCAATTGCGTATTGCGCAGGTAGTTGTAAGCGGTGCCATGAAACTGATTCGAGCCAGAGCGTAGCACGGCATTGATCACAGCGCCGCCAGCGCGTCCATACTCGGCTGAGAAGTTGTTGGTTTCAAGGCGAAACTCCTGCACTGCATCGGGCGAAAGCTGCACTACCTGGTTTGAAAATCCCTGGTTCGATGTCCCGTACGAATTGTTGTCTACTCCGTCCACCACGAAGTTGTTTTGCGAACTGCGCATTCCGTTCACGTTGAAGCTCGCATCGCGCGATACCGAAATGCCCGATCGCCGCACACCAGGCGCAAGCAACGCCAGGTCGGCATAGGAGCGACCATTCAAGGGCAGATTGATAATCTGTTCTTTGCCGATCACCGTGCCGCGTGAGCTTGTTTCGGTTTCCAGTTGCGCCACAGCGGCATCCACTGTCACTGTCTCGCTGGTCGTTCCGATCTGCAGCGCAAGGTCCACGCGCTGCTTGGCGTTCACCGTCACCCGGAACTGTTCCGATTTGCCGGTCTTGAACCCGGCAGCTTCTGCCGTCAGTGTATATTGACCAAGGCGAACACTCTGAAATTCATAGTTGCCCTGATCGTTGGTAGTGGTTTGCAGCCGCACGCCGGTTGCGATCGAATCGAGACGCATTTGCGCCCCTTTGATGGAAAGGCCTTGCGGATCTCTTAAGGTGCCAAGCACCACGGCGGAATCAAACTGGGCGAGAGCGCTGGATGCGCTCAGGAGTAGGAGCAGGTAAAAAGTTCTAGGTTTCTGAATCATGATACTCCTTAGCAGCCTAGCAACCGATCGTTACAAATCGATAACGCATCCACTTCGCTTTGATCGGCAACTCATACGTGCTGGTCAAACAGAATCTGGTTGCCGTCAGGGTCCGTCAAGGTAAAGCTCCCCGGCCCGTTCTTGCTCTCGTCCGCTTCCGTCTCCAACTTCACCCCTTGCGCCTTCAACTTTTTCTGAATCTCACGCACATCGGAAAACGAATCCAGCTTCTTCGTATGCTGATCCCAGCCAGGATTGAACGTCAGAATGTTCTTCTCAAACATCCCCTGAAACAGGCCAATCACATGCTCGCCATTGCGCATTACCTGCCAGTTTTTCCCGTTCCCGCTCGTGATCTTGAATCCCAGCTTCTCGTAGAACGCCCTCGAAACTTTCAGGTCCTTCACGGCCAGGCTTATCGAAAAAGCTCCAATCTTCATCTCTGTTGTCTGGGCCATGGCCGCCGCAGCCACTACACCCGCGATCATTTCTCTGCGTTTCATATGGGCGAAGTCTAACAATTTCTCTGCTTCTAAGGAATCCAATTCATGAGAGCAACGGCAAAGGAACTATTACAGACACCTTCACGCTCTCCTCCAGCCCGGATCGAATAGAAGCGGGCCTCGATCCGCCGCAAGACCTACAGCACCCAGTGGCCGAAGCATTTGTACCTCTAGGTTTAAATTAGACTCGATCAACGCCATCTTCAAGAAGCTGAATTTCAAGAACCAGCCTGCGATTTAAACCCTCAATGCTCCAGCTTCCTTTCAGCCAGGGATGGATGAAATGAAGAGCATCACAGAGATCCAAACAGACCTCGGCAAAGCAAAAGACATAGCCTTCGCCATGGTCTTCGCAACCAGGCAAAAAGAGGTCGATCAATTTGCCGATCGCATAGCGAAGCAAACTTTTGATGACGCGTTGATCTGGATGGTTTACCCCAAAGAAATCTCCAAAAAATGCACCTGCGAATTCAACCGTGACAACGGCTGGCGGCGTCTTGGCGAGCACGGCTTCGAGCCCGTGCGAATTGTAGCGATCAACCAAGACTGGAGCGCCCTGCGCTTCCGCCGCGCCGAACGTATCAAGACGATGACTCGCAACTCAGCCATTTCAGAAGCCGGCCAGCAGAAGATCAAGAAGCCCTCGAAACCTGCTTAGGACAATGGAGATTGAAGGTATTTCGCCGCACCCAAGCGTGGAGGAGGAGTTTTCGGCGTTGTGGGCGAAAAGAAAAAATTCGTTGAGCAGACCGGACAGCCGAAGCGGATGTATCTCAGAGACACCTCGATTGATCGTGTCCCGGAGCGGTGAATCGTTTGCTACGCCACTCCCCTGATAG
>CAZZGS010000459.1:0-4360 GCA_964653845.1 uncultured Bryobacter sp. | reverse complement strand
CGTCGGCGCAAGTCACGGCTATGTGGTGACGGGTATCCTCGGCGGCCTGATCTCCTCCACCAACGTCACCTACACCCTCTCACGCATCAGTGCAACAGAGCCCACCAGCGCCACTCCCCTTGCCATCGGAGTGCTCACAGCCTGCACCATCATGTACCTCCGCGTTGCCGTCGTAACCACGATTCTCAACGCCCCACTTGGCCTGGCCCTAATCCCCTACTGGATCCTCCCCGCCCTGGTCGGCGCAACTATCTGCATTCTCGGCTTGCGCAGTACGGACAAATCCTCCGAATCAGGCCCTCCCCCCAAGAACCCGCTGGCCGTAGGCGCAGCGCTCCAGATGGCCGCTCTCTTCCAATGCGTCCTCTTCGCAATGACCGCCGTTCACTCCTCGTGGGGCCAGTCCGGCCTCATTATCTCCGGAGCAATCCTCGGCCTCACCGACGTCGACGCGCTCACCATCTCGATGTCCAAATCCGCCCAAATTCCCGAGCATCTCGCAACCGCCGCCACCGCCATCGCAGTGGGCTGCCTCGCAAACTCTCTCTTCAAACTCGGCATCGCGCTAACCCTCGGTCGCGGTGCCTTCAGGCCCAAAGTCGCAATGGGCTTCCTGGCACTCATCGTGGCCGCAGCGGCAGGCCTTGCCTGGGTCAACTGGTCCTAAATGCTCACCACCGCACACCCCGACATCCGGATCAGATCATGCGCATTGCTCCGCAGCCTCCCCATGAATCCTTGAATCCTCCCACGCCCGATCACCAGCAGCTCACAACCGCTCTCCTTCACCACTCGTTGCACACCTTCTACCAGACTTGCATCCTCAAGAATTTCGAGTTCCGGTACGTTGCTCAATCCTGCCGTTGCTGCCGCATAATCTTCCTTGGCCACACGCAAAGCAAAGTGGTGCGCCCCTTGCGCTATGCCGCTCTCAAACTCCGATACAACGCGTGGTCTGGAGTGCACTACCCGCAGGCTCGCTCCAAATTTCTCCGCCAACTCCTTAGCTTTCCCGATCACTTTCGCCGTCTCCGCCCCGCAATCCACAGCACAAACGATCTGTTGCGGCACTCTGGTTTCGATCCCATCGGGCGAGTGCGCGCTCGTCCAGACAGGCACCTCGCTATCATGCAGAACACTGGCAGTCACAGACCCCAACAACATCTGACGGAATCGTGTGTACCCCATCGTCGGCATCATGATCAAATCCACCAAATGAGTTCCCGCATACTCCGCGATGGCCGCACCGGCGTCCCCGCTCACCTGTACCCGTTCCACCTTTAAGCCTTCAAACTGTCGAAGCAGGAATCCGTCCAGCTGTTTTGCCGCTAAATGCTTGACGATATTGATTTCCGCCGCAACCGGCAAATTCTCAATAGCCAGCACCCCCATTCCCTCAAACACATGCAACATCGTCACCCGGGCCCCAAACCGTTCGGCCCAATGACGAACGACAAGGCTCGATGCTTCACTCTGCAATGAAAAGTCGACTGGAAAAAGAATGTGCTGAATCACTGGATAGCCCCCAAGCCGATGCTATCACCTGACGGCAATCCGAACTAAGCCCCAAACTAAGCGGCAGCCGCCTGCTTGGCTGAAATATCCTTGATCCCAACCATCAGGCGATTCAAGCTATCCAGCACGTGTTGCGCCGATGGAACCGGTCGTCCCTGCAACAAATCCTTCGGTGCCCCGTAGTTCCCATGCGAACTCATCGGCAAATCATCCACCACCGGCGCTGCAACTACCGGCTTCGCCACCTCCACAACCGGTGTCAACACCACAACTTCCACACCCCCGGCCATCTCCACGTATTCGCTCATCAGCGAATCCAGACGGTGCCGTTTCATCACCACCATCTCGTGTATCTGCGCTGCCAGCGATTCCGTCTGGCGTAGTTCCGACATCAAGGCCTGAATTCTCTCAAGCGTTACGGCAAGCGTGTTGTGTTGGGCGGTTTTGGACATAGTCTACCTGCACATTCCATCGGACTAGCCTTAGGAAACTTAAGTAGGCCTATCGATTTAAAGGTAGTAGTCGTCAGTGCGCGTCTTCATCCCCACCAGTCACAACCCCGCGCGGCTTCGGGTTCTTCCTGTCCTCTTCCACGATCTTCCGCACCTGCTGCGCCAGCGTCGGCGCATGATACGGAATCCCGTCCTTGATCGTCCATTCGATCTTCCCTGATTGCGGCACACCCTCGGTCTTCGGATACAGAATCCGAAAGTCAGCCAGCGGGTTCCCGTCAACCACAATCAAATCCGCCAGATACCCAGCCCGCACATAACCCAGTTCCTTCTCCTTACCCATGATCTTCGCGTTATTGGCTGTAGCCTGCGTAATCACCTGCAACGGATGAAAGCCCGCCTCCTGGTGCAACTCCATCGAGCGAATAAACCCGAACCCGAACAGGTTGTAAATAAACCCGGCATCCTCGCCAATCCCGATCACCCCGCCACGGCGTCCAAAATCTCGAACCGCATCCATCCACAAGCGGTAATTCATCCGCCACTCCGCCTCATCCGTGCTCGTCCAATTCAAAAAGAAGCTCCCATGATTATTCGGGTCTGGGGCAAAGAACTTCTCCAGCGCCGGATGTAGATACTCCTTAAAGAACGGCTGTGTCTGATAGCGCAACAAATCCCGCGCCGCCTCATAGATATTCAGCGTCGGGCTCCAGGCCACCTGCGCCTTCACCATGCCATCCAGTACCTGCCCCAACTGAACCGGGTCGGTCTGCCGAAACAGTTGTCCCGCATAACGGAAACGATCCACTTCGTACTGATGGTTGAAGGAGCCGGGAAAGTTCTGTACTCCATCCTTCAATGCCGCATCGGGTATGCCATACCAGTGCTCGATTGAGGTCGTCCCATATTTGATGTCATGCCACGCATTGGTCTCAGCCACCGCCGCGTGATGCGCCGTGCGCAGGCCCTGTTTGTGTGCCTCATCCTGCATCACACGCATCGCAAAATCAGATATCTCGAAAAACTTCAAACCATCCGCACCGCTGTTCTTAATCTGTCGAACACGCAACCGGATCGCATTTTCATTCTCGACACTCGGAGCCGGGTTCATCCCCAGCACCGCATACAAAAACAAACGCGGTGCCGCAATACTATTCTTCTGCGACTGCTCCCGCAGCGTCTTCGACTTCTCAAAATTCGAACCCACGTCCCGCACGCTGGTAATCCCCGACGCAAGCCACACACCAAATTGATATTCCTGCCGCATCGGCCAACCCGCCCGCTCATCCTGGATATGCGCATGCACATTAATTAATCCCGGCAACACATATTTGCCTTTGGCATCAACCACTTTGTCTCCAGCCACCGGCAGGCCCGGCCCAGGCGTCACCGAAACAATCCGGTTCGCTTCGATCACGATCGTCCGCGGCCCATTTGCCGGCGTACCAGACCCATCGACAACCAGCGCGTTTGTGACCAAAAGCCTACCTTGCCGCACGCCAGACTCGGTCGGTGCTAAGGCCGTCTGGCCCATCAAAACAAAGGGCATCACTGCCAAACAAGCTAAGACATATGAACGTGTCATAAGAGGCTAGTCTACCCAACAGAAGTCAGGGCTAAGGCACCCCAGCAATACCTCCAACGGGAGAGGACTTCGAATGCGGTACCAAAGCCTGTAAAGTTACATGTCAGAAAACATCGAAACAAACGACTATTGGAATCGAGCCTTTGACCGAAGCCAAGACGGCCCGGCGGCTCAAAATACAACAGAAGGAGTGTTAACACACCCATGCGCAACTTACTGGTGCTTACCGTATTCGCCACCCTCACTGCCAACCTGAGCTTTGCTGAAGTAGTCGATCATCCTCGCAACCTCAAAGAAGAAGCCACCATCCAACAGAAGGCCCAGAAGCGCTGGATGTGGAGCGCTCTCGCCCTCACCGCCGCAAGCTTCGCTGACGTACACTCCTCCTGGGGCAAGAATGAAGCCAACGGCCTTCTGCGTTCCTCTAACGGCACCTTTGGTGCCAAGGGCCTCGGCGTCAAAGCCGGCATGGTCGGCGGCATCCTCCTCGGCCAGCACTTCATCGTCAAGGCAAACCCCACGTTCGCCAACGCCATGACTTACTCCAACTACGGCATGGCCGGCCTCAAGCTCTCCGTTGCCGCCCGCAACTACAAGATCGACCCGCCCAAATACCTTCTGCGCTAGATGCTAGCGAGTCACTTTCTCGGCAATGCTTCGGGCGTGCACAAGGATATCGGGATCCTTCACGCCCACCGCAAGTGCCCTCTTCATTTGCTTTGATGCCTCCTCATGCTTACCGTTGACATGCAGCGCCCAGGCATAGGCGTCGAGTGTGTGAACGTCGCTGCGCCGCAACACTTCGCGC
>CAZZGS010000458.1:0-4361 GCA_964653845.1 uncultured Bryobacter sp. | reverse complement strand
CCAAATCCCCAACTTGTGCCGCCTGCCACGCCACCTTCGATCCAGTCGGTCTGGCGCTAGAAAACTTCGACGTCATGGGAGCATGGCGCACCCACTATCGCGGCCTCGAACAAGGCGAACTCATCAAAGGAATCGACCGAGCCGGTCACGACTTCTCCTACACCCTTTCTTCCAAAGTAGACCCCAGCGGCCAGCTAGCCGATGGCCGCACCTTCAAAGACATCCGCGAACTCAAAGCCCTCCTCACCGCAAACCCCCGTCAGCTAGCAAAAAACTTCCTCGAACAACTTACCATCTACTCCACGGGCGCGCCCGTCCGCTTTTCCGATCGCAAAGAGATCGACAAGATCCTCGACGCAACCAAGGCGAAAGACTACCGCGCCAAAGACCTCCTCTTGGCGTTAATCGACAGCCCCCTCTTCCGAGCCAAGCAATGAAAAGAAGAACCATCCTCCGCGGCCTAGGCGCAACCCTCGCACTCCCAGTGCTTGAGTGCATGTCCATCACACCGCCTAAGCGCATGCTCATCATCGCGAATAACCTAGGGCTTCTCCCCAAGCTCTTCTTCCCCACAACCACCGGCCGCAACTACCAACCCTCTACTTACCTCGAACACCTATCTGACCACCGCCACGACTTCACCGTCTTTAGCGGCCTCTCCCACCCCGGCGTCACCGGCGGCCACAGCACCGACAACTGCTTCCTCACTGCCGCTCGCGGAGCCTTCAAGGCCGGCTTCCGCAACCAGATCTCGCTCGACCAACTAGCTGCCGAAAAGCTAGGCCAGGCCACCCGCTTCCCCTCGCTCAACCTCGGCGTCAACATCGAAAAAGCCAACCGCAGCCTAGCCTGGACCCGCGACGGAGTCCTCCTCCCAGCAGAAGACAGCCCTGCGGCTCTGTACAAAATGCTCTTTGTTCAAGGCGACCCACAAGCCGTCCAGCAACAACTCCACAAGCTGGAAGAACGAGGCAGCATCCTCGACACCCTGCAGGACCAAACCGGACGCCTCAACCGCAACCTCGGAGCAACCGACAAAGTCCGTCTCGACCAATACCTAACCTCCATCCGCGACGTAGAGCAACGTTTGGTAGCGGCCCGCGAATGGGAGCTCCGCCCCAAGCCAAAAACGAATCAACCCCCACCCACCGACATTCAGGACAAGAAACTGGTCTTCGACAAATTCGAGCTGATGTTATCGATGGTCCAGCTAGCCCTAGAATCCGACTCCACCAGAATCATCACCCTGATGGTTGACACCTTCATGACTCCCATCTTCAAACTCGACGGCGAGCACACCACAACCGACGGGTATCACAACCTCACCCACCACAGCCAAGCCCCGGAGAAAGTTAAGCAATTGGAACAAGCCGATCGCCAGCAACTCAAGCTCTTGAACAACCATCTGACCAACCTGGCAACCACCAAAGAAAACGGCCAACGCCTCCTCGATCAAACGATGGTCCTCTACGGCAGCAGTATGGGCGACGCCAACATCCACGACAACACCAACCTCCCCATCATCCTCGCCGGAGGAGGCTTCAAGCATGGCCAACACATCGCCTTCAAGAGAGACAACAACGCCCCCCTCTCCAACCTCTACCTCTCCATGCTCCACCGCCTGGGCATCGAAACCGACTCCTTCGGCACCAGCACCTCCACGATCACCAATTTAGAGAGAATCTGAATCGCTCTGCAAACGTTGCAACAATCGATTTCCCTTATAGACTGAATTCGACGATTGCCTTTAAACCGATGTTTGCTCCAGATTCCATTATGGGAGTGATAAACTTTCAAGAAATGTAATGAGCGAATCTATAAGCGCTAAGCAGCTAATACAAATGGCTTTTGATCGAGCGCGGCACTCAGGCAGAACTGACTGGTGGTCTATGGCGATTCCTGTTCTGAAGAATCGACTCCTTCAATTGACTAACCGTGATTTCCGGGAAGAGTCTTATGGAGCTCATTCTTTTCGAGACTTCCTGCGACAGCAATCAGATCTGCTCCGGGTAGAAGAGACGCCTTTGCCTGGTATTGTCGTATTGAGGTCTGCCGGGATCGAGCGCTCTGAGGCTCCAATTCATAAGCGCGCGGCTCCTGAAATCTCACCAGACCTCTGGCAAGCCATCCTCGACTTTTCTTCTGGAAGTAAGTACCTATGGGATGATTCAAGCCAAAAAGCAAGGAAAGCTGAGAAAGATGAATCTGGAATCGTTTTACCAACGATCACGGCTGACGAGTTGGACGTTTGGCGTTCCAACTTTATCCAGTTGCATAGTCCAGAGGACGACGATTCAAGAAGCAAGATCGACGAATGGTTGAAATCGCGACTGCCTACACACGCTCTTCCCGTTTCATTGCGGAAGCTTTGGAATAGAGATCTTACACAAAGAGTGAGGGACAGATTAAACACTTGGTTTGCCGAAAACGAGCTCACCGCGCCACTCCAGGTAGATGCTGCGGTTGCATTTGGCTCACCAGATAAACAGTTGGAGCAGCTTCGTAATTTTGTTATTGCATGTGTTGGTCGAATGTCGAGGCAAGAGTTGGAAGAGCTTCGAATCTCCCCGGTAGTTGCTTTGAGAATGACAAGAGGCTAGCTTCCCGTGGACCGTATAAATGCCTTGGTTTATCTTTTCTTCAATCAAAAAGACCTCGCGTCATCTCGAAAGATAAGAGACAAGGTCCGAGATATTTGCAGTGCACGCGGCTGGCGCTTCAAGCCTTGTCCTGTTGAAACTAGCCGCGATGCGAAGGGACGACCCGTAGCATTAGTCGCCGTGGACGTGGCCTCTGGACTCTATCCGCTCTGCCACCGATCACGAGTTGCAACCCTATCTCTCTCCAAGGATCCACGTGTTCCTTTGCATCCTCGCTCAAACGACGTTTTAACTTACAACCGGCACATCCCTCTTCGGCGCTTCGTCGCTCACAAGTGCTGCTGGTACCGGCTGCCCAATGACACGCTGAACGACACTTGGGCGGGCGTATTTGCAACTTGGTGCAATCGTATCGACTGCGAGAATGAGAGAGATCCCCGCTGTTTACCATTTCACTTATTCAATGGGCAAGGGAGAAATCTCTCTACGCCCTCTGAACGTAGTCAGTTCAATGAAAAATATGGCGTTTCAGATCGAAATGATGATTCGCAAACTAACTGGAAGTTGAATCCGAGCATTTTCCACGGTCAGGAGTCTTTAACTCTTGCCGGGTGCGCTCTTCCAGCAGGTACCCACTGGGACGTCATCCCTGGCTCAAAAAGGCAGATCTATGCGCCGAAAGGCGCTTGGGAAGTTGAGGGTCACTTTAACGCTTACCCTGACGCCCATATTCGCAAAGGGCGCGGTAAACTTCGAAAGCTTGCTTAAAGAAATGAGACCCCCGATATAACGGGGGTCTTAAAACTGTTTCGAGCCCTACCTGAGCAATCGAGCAGTACGGTTCCGGGACCTGGTCGGGCAATGAATTATAAAATTCCGGCTCGAAAAAAGCGCGAGTCAGGCATTCAGAACTACTTTGTTTCGTTGCTGAACTCTTTGGGAGCTACCCAAAGTTGTTCCTTCAGAAATCCAAGGATTCCTGATCACCTCCAGTATACGCATTTGGCAAGGCAATACAAAGCATCTTCTGTCAGGTTTTCCCCTCGCAGGACCAATGCATAGAACCACTGACTCAGTTGCGTGCCGTGCTAAGTTGGCAGAAAAGTGGAAAGTGATCTAGCGCTTTCGTTTTTGTGGGATTTTCCATCCATCAGTAAATCTTGCTACAATGATCGACTAGATGACATTCAGCAGCGTTGAACGCCGCGAGGCGCTCCAGGAAGCTCTCCAAAACCGTATCTTGATCCTCGATGGCGCAATGGGCACCATGCTCCAAGAACGCAACCCCACCATCGAAGACTGGGGCGGCAACGCCTTTGAAAACTGCCCCGAAAACCTCCTCTACACCCGGCCAGACTGGATCCGCGACATCCATCGTGAGTATTACCAGGCCGGTGCCGACATTGTAGAAACCGACAGTTTCGGCGGCCACACAATCACTCTCGCTGAATTCGGTCTCGCTGATAAAATCCACGAAGTCAACGCCCTCGCCGCTCAAATCGCCCGCCAGGCCGCCGCTGAATTCGAAGCAAAAGACGGCCGTCCCCGCTTCGTTGCCGGCTCCATGGGCCCCACCACCAAAGCCATCACCGTCACCGGAGGCACCACCTTCGCTGCCCTCCGCGATGGCTATTACAAACAAGCCAAAGGCCTGATCGACGGCGGCGCAGACATCCTCCTCATCGAGACCTGCCAGGACACCCGCAACATCAAGTCCGCTCTCCTCGGCATCAATCAACTCGGCCGCGAACTCGGCTACAC
>CAZZGS010000457.1:0-4363 GCA_964653845.1 uncultured Bryobacter sp. | reverse complement strand
CGGGGGCATGATTTGAACATGCGACCTTTGGGTTATGAGCCCAACGAGCTACCAGACTGCTCCACCCCGCATTTATAGATTAGCAACCAAAAGCTGCCGGGTCAAGAAATCACCTATTATTTGCTCTGTATAATGAAAGAGTTGATACATAAGCACCAACCTCGATATCGTCCAACCATGCCAGCGACATTCCGCTTCATGCCCTTCATCCTTGTCGCGGCCAGCCTCTGCGCTCAAGCCCCCGCCGATGAGAAGCTCGTCCAACGCTATTGCCTGGGTTGCCACAACTCCAAGCTCAAGACCGCAGGCCTTTCCCTCGAAAGCCTCAGCCTCGAAGCGCATCCCGGCGAATGGGAAAAAGTAGTCCGCAGACTGCGTGCCCGTCAGATGCCACCCGCACCTCTGCCCCGCCCCGATGAGGCCAGCTACCAAGCCCTCGTTCGTTCGCTCGAAAACACTCTAGATCGCAGCGCCGCAGCAAAGCCCAACCCCGGCCGTACCGATACCTTCCGCCGCCTGAATCGAAACGAATACCGCAACGCGATCCGCGACTTGCTTGCCCTCGACGTCGACGTCTCATCAATACTGCCCGCAGACGAATCCAGCCGTGGCTTCGACAACATGACCGTCGGCGACCTCTCGCCTACTCTCCTTGAAAGCTATCTCAATGCCGCCCGCAAGATCAGCCGCCTCGCCATTGGCATCGCACCCAAATCTCCGGGAGGCGACACAATCACGCTCCGCCCAGACCTCACTCAAGAAGAGCATTTCGACGCGTTGCCGATCGGAACACGCGGTGGAACCACTCTCAAACACACCTTCCCGGTCGACGCTGAATATGACTTTCAGATCCGCCTGGCCCGGGACCGCAACGAACACGTAGAAGGCCTCCGGGGCACACATGAAATCGAAGTGCTGATCGACAACGAAAGGGTGAAGCTTTTTACAGTGAAGCCTCCGTCATCAGGCGGCGACCATCAGGCCGTAGACCAACATCTCAGCTTCAGGCTCCCTCTCAAGGCCGGCCCACACCAGATCGCCGTCACATTCCCCAAGCAGCCTTCACTTTTGCTTGAGACGGAGCGCCAACCCTACCCGGCCCACTTCAACATGGACCGCCATCCGCGCATCACCCCAGCCCTTTATTCCCTTTCGATCAACGGACCCTACCAGCCACAAGGCCCTGGCGACACTCCCAGCCGCAGACGCATCTTCACTTGTAAGAGCCAGGATGAAGCCTGCGCCAAGTCGATTTTGCTTGCGCTCTCCCGCCGGGCCTACCGTCGCCCTGTCAACGATAGCGATACCATAACGCCGCTGCGATTCTTCAACCAGTCCCGCGCCACAGAGTCATTCGACTCGGCAATGGAGATGGCCCTGCGCGCGCTCCTGGTCAGCCCTGAGTTCCTCTTTCGGGTAGAACAAGACCCTGAAGGCGTGCCAGCCCATACCGCTTACCGCATCCCTGACTTGCAACTCGCCTCGCGCCTCTCCTTCTTCCTCTGGAGCAGCATCCCGGATGACGAACTTCTCACAGTAGCCGCCAACAACACTCTGCACACGCCCGCAGTGCTCGACCGTCAGGTGAAGCGAATGCTCGCCGACCCTCGCTCTCGCGCGCTGATTGACAACTTCGCCGCCCAGTGGCTGCACCTGCGCAACCTCGATTCCGTAACCCCCGACATGCGCGGCTTCCCAGACTTTGACGACAACCTGCGCCAAGCCTTCCGCCGGGAAACAGAGCTCTTCTTCGACAGCGTGCTGCGCGAAGACCGAAGCATTCTCACGCTGCTCAAAGCCGAC
This sequence comes from uncultured Bryobacter sp., assembly GCA_964653845.1. GTDB lineage: Bacteria > Acidobacteriota > Terriglobia > Bryobacterales > Bryobacteraceae > Bryobacter. The sequence continues at coordinate 2,560 of CAZZGS010000457.1, read as the reverse complement.
TACACTTTTCTTAACGAGCGGCTCGCCAAGCACTACGGCATCCCTAATATTTATGGTGGACAGTACCGTCGTGTCGCCCTCGGTCAGGATCGTCTGCGCGGCGGTTTGCTGCGGCAAGGCAGCATCCTCACGGTCACCTCCTATGCCACACGAGCCTCACCAGTGATTCGCGGCAAGTGGGTTGTAGACAACATCCTTGGCATCCCGCCTCCTCCGCCTCCGCCCAACGTCCCTGCGCTTAAAGAAAATGGCAGTATCGGCAAAGCACTCACGCTTCGTGAGCGCCTGGCTGAGCATCGCAAGAACCCGGCCTGCTTCGGTTGTCATCAACTGATGGACCCGATCGGCTTCTCGATGGAGAACTACGACGCCGTAGGGCGATGGCGCCAGATCGACGATATCGCCGGCGGATTGCCCGATGGCAGCAAGTTTGATGGCATCGCGGGCCTCGAGACTTCACTGCTGCAACGGCCAGAACTCTTCGCTACCACCTTCACCGAAAAGCTGCTCTCTTATTCTCTCGGCAGAGGCATCGAATCTTACGATGCCGCCTCAGTTCGCAAGATTGTCCGAAACGCGCAGAGTAGCGATTACCGCATCTCATCGTTTATTCTTGGAATAGTAGCGAGCCCACCGTTCCAACAGAGGAGAACTGAATGATCATTTCCAAAAGATCGATTCCACGGCGCACCGTTTTGCGGGGGTTTGGAGCAACTCTTTCCCTACCTTTCCTCGATGCAATGGTGCCTGCGCTCAGCGCTCAGGCTGCGCCCACCAAGCGTCTCAGCACGGTCTATATCCCAATGGGCGCGCACATGCCCGAATGGACCCCGTCCAGTAAGGACGGCCGTCTCACACAGCTCTCTCCGAGCCTGAGCCCGCTCGAAAAAGTCCGTGATTACATTTCCATCGTCCAGAACCTGGAACTCAAGAACGCATACCCAGGCACTCACGCCACCTCCAACGCAGCCTTCCTCAGCGCAGCCACCGCCAAGTGGACCGAGAGCAGCGATTACTATCTAGGCACCACCGCCGATCAGGTTGCAGCCAAGCAGATCGGCCAAGCCACCAGACTGCCTTCGATTGAACTCGCCATGGACCTGCTCACCATCGTGGGCCAGTGCGACAACGGCTACGCCTGTGTCTATCAAAACAATCTTTCGTGGGCTTCTCCCACTTCACCGCTTCCTGCCGAAGCGCATCCCCGAGTCGCCTTCGAGCGCCTCTTCGGTGACGGTGGTTCGATCGCCGATCGTAAGTCGGAACTCCGCAAGGATTCAAGCCTCCTCGACTGGGTACGCGAAGACATCGCCCGGCTTCAGAAGAAACTCGGTGCTGGAGACCGATCAAAGATCAGCGACTATCTCGACACGGTAAGAGAAGTCGAACGCCGCATCCAGAATGCCGAAGCTTCTACCGGACAATCCGCTTTGAAGGACCTCGACCGCCCAGTCGGTGTGCCCGCATCCTATGCCGAGCATGCCCGTCTGATGTTTGACCTTCAAGTGCTCGCCATGCAGGGCGACGTTACCCGCGTCATGACCTTCCAGTTGTCCCGCGAAACAAGCAACCGCAGCTACCCCGAAATTGGTATTTCCGAATCACATCACCCGCTAACACACAACGGTGGCGACTCAGAGAAGCTAGCCAAGGTATCCAAGATCAACGCCTTCCATGTATCGCTCTTTGCTTATTATCTGGAGAAGCTGAAGGCCACGCCGGATGGGGACGGCTCTTTGCTCGACCACACAAGCATCCTGTACGGCAGCGGCATGAGCAACGCAGACATTCACGACCACACTAATCTGCCTATCATCGTGGCAGGCGGCAAGCCCTCCGGCGGTCGCCACATCGTCGCCAAAGAAAATACGCCTCTCGCCAACCTGCATCTTACGCTGCTCGATCGCGTAGGTGTGAAGATCGACTCGTTTGCCGACAGCAAGGGTAAAATTCCCGAACTCTCACTCGCATGATCTGCACACTGCTCTTTACTGCGTTATCGAGGGCCGCAACAGATTTGCCGACAGCCGCATTGCAGGACGACGTTGCGGCAGCAAAAGTGTTGCTGCGCGATGGAGCAAATGCAAAGGCAGCAAACCGGTATGGTGTAACGCCGTTGTCGATTGCCTGCACCAATGGCAGTGCCCCAATGATTGAAGTTCTGATCAAAGCCGGTGCAGACCCAAATACGGTGTCGCCAGGCGGTGAGACAGTCTTGATGACAGCAGCCCGCACAGGCCGGGTCGATGCGGTCAAAACCCTATTGGCTCATGGTGCAGACCCGAATTTCAAAGAGCCGCGCCGAGGCCAGACTGCAATCATGTGGGCTGCGGCCGAAGGCCACACCTCGGTTGTCGAAGCTCTCATTGCCAAAGGTGCCGACTTCCACACTCGCTTGGCTACTGGCTACACTCCCTTCCTTTTCGCGGTACGAGAAGGCAGAACGGGCGTAGTAGAAGCTCTGCTGCGAGCTGGCGTTGACATGAACGCAGTCACCGAGCTTACGCCCAATGCATCAAAGGTCAACGCCGCCCCGCGCGTAGGAACCTCTGCTCTTCAC
>CAZZGS010000456.1:0-4364 GCA_964653845.1 uncultured Bryobacter sp. | reverse complement strand
GTTTGATTTCTTCTTCGCTCAGGCCGAGCGCTAGTAAGCGCTCGACGGCCCTGTCGACGATTGGTCTGGCGGTTTGCATACGATCGGTGAGTGCCTTTGTGTTGATGTTTTCGCTGATGAAAGCGCCGGCTCCCTGACGGAGTTCGATCAGGCCTTCGTGTTCGAGTTCGCGATAGGCCTTGGCGACCGTGTTTGGATTCATAACCATCGTTTCGGCAAGCTTGCGCATGCTGGGGAGCTGATCGCCAGGACGAAGGACGCCGTTTTCAACAGCGTGCTTGATCTGCTCCATGATCTGGAGGTAGATGGGCACACCGGAATTTGGGTGAAGTCGAAAGATCACAGAGTTCTGCTGTAATAGTAGACTAGTACACTAATACAATCAAGAACTTTTTCGGTCGGGGCGCATCTCATACACTGGATACAGAACATGGAATTTTTAAATAGTGTTTTTTGGCTGCTCATTCTCTTGGGCGTGATGATCATCATTCACGAACTAGGGCATTACTGGGCGGCCCTGCTTTGCGATGTGAAAGTGGAGCAGTTTTCGCTTGGCTTTGGGCCACGATTGTTTGGGTTCAAGATCGGCGAGACGGACTTCCGATTTTCTGCGATTCTTTTTGGTGGTTACGTCAAGATGTTGGGGCAGGACGATATGTCTGTCGACCCTGGCACGAACCCAGACCCACGGAGCTTCTTGAACAAGACTCGCTCTCAGCGTTTATTTATCATCGCTGCCGGGCCTGCGATGAACATTCTGCTCGCAGTTGGACTGTTGACGGGCCTCTTCATGTACCAATTCCCAAAGGTGACGAATGCGAATGGGCCGGCCATTGTGGGGCACGTGGAGAAAGGCTCGCCTGCAGCACTTGCTGGGGTGGCCGAGGGTGACACGATTGTCGAATTTGACGGAAAGAAGAATCCGACTTGGGAAGACGTGATCGTGAAGGAACTGACCGGGGCGGGGAAGCCCTTTGCATTTCAGGTCAAGCGTAATGAATTGACGATGCCGCTGACTGTGACTCCCAAGGAAGACGAAAAGACTCAAGTCGGTTATGTTGGATGGCGTGAGCAGAGCGAGATCCGGATCAAATACATCCTGAAGGGCTTCGACGCGGAACGAGTTGGTTTGATGCCTGGCGACGTTGTGATCAGCGTTAATAATATTCCAGTTCGCAGTTTGACTAAGCTGGTGGAGATCGTCAAGGAGAGCAACGGCAAGGGCGTGGATCTTATATATGAGCGCGAACATGTTCGCAACAAGGTGGCGGTAAAGCCCAAGTTCAATGACACAGAGAAGCGCTGGATGATTGGGATTCAGTTGGAGCCAAAGTATGTAGTGGTGGCGCTAGGCCCGGTGGAGGCTTTCCAGCAAAGTATCAACTACAACATACGCGGGGCGACGATGATCATCGACTACTTGAAGGGTGTCGTTCAGATGCGGTTGTCTCCGAAGCAGTTTGAGGGTCCGGTGGGGATTGCGCGTATGGCTGCTGCGGCTGCTAAAGAAGGTGTTGGAGATTTTGTATCGCTGATGTCGATGGTGAGTTTGAATCTGGCGATCTTCAATCTACTGCCCATTCCAGTTCTCGATGGCGGTGGCATCCTGGTCTTGTTGGTAGAGATGGTTCGTCGCCGTGACTTGTCGCTGCAGTTAAAAGAACGCGTTTTGCAGGTGGGCCTGGCGTTTCTGCTGATGATGGTGGTGTTTGTGTTGTACAACGACATCTCGAAAGCGGTAATGTCGAAGGGGTGATAGGCTTTGCTCTATGCAGCAATGGCGGCCATTCATCTAAATGCTTTTCGTGGGCGTGGGCTTGGGGTTGTTCTTGGCAGTTGTTACTTAGTGGGTGTTCTTTCCCAGACAGGAAAATGCGATGCTTCCGATCAGCTCCCAACTCGCCATGGGTATCGACGGAACGGCGAGCGGCCTGGTTGGTGTGGACCGCTGAGGTGAAATGACGACATGAATTTCATAGATGGCTTTCGTTTGCTGGTTGGTGCTGGTCTCAGCACCGCCTTGTTCATGGGGTTTTGGGTGTTGTGGCTTAAGACGCAGAACCGAGGCTTCCGGACCTTCGCATTTGCTCTTGGTCTCTTGCCAGTAAGTTTTGTAGTACTGGTGATTCTTGGGCGACTTATCTTTGCCAGCGGCGTTGTGCATGAATTCGCGACTGGAGCTGTGGGTCCGGGCATTAAAGAGCTTGCCTTTCCGGTTGAGGATGCCGAGATCGGGCACACGATTGAAATCACTCCGGTGATCGAGAAGGTTTCGGTAAAAAGTCCGGATGGAGAGGAGCTAGAAGTGAAGCGGGCCGTTAGCGGGGGGATATTACAAGTGGAGTTTGAGGCTCGTCGCGGTGGGAGCCATCGAGTTGTGCTGGAGATTCCGGAAGGAGTGGGCGTGGTGAAGGTGGTGGCGCGGGAAGTGAGATGAGGCGCAGGAAGGGGATCTCAAGAATCTGATCCTGCCAGTCGGTATGGTCTGCGGCGAGGGAAGCGAGTTCAAGCCACGAAGTCGCATCGGCAATTGGCGTTAGCGGATGGAGGAGAAAGACGCCTGGGCTGAATGCGCCGGAGGCAAGATAGTTAGTGAACTGAACGGGCAGGATGTCGATGTTGTGAGTGACTAGAATTCGATCTTCTTCGGCGGCGTAGTGCAGTAGATCCGCGTGAGAAAGCCCTTCAATTCGAGCCTTGGCTGCGCCCAGGAAATCGATGGTTTTTGCTTTCCGGCGGCAGGCCGTGAGCAGGTGATGATTGAGACTGCTGTCGGCGAGGAGGCGTAGCATCTAGGTTTTACGGGTTGCCTGCTGGCGGTAATCTTCCAGCATCAAGTCGAGCTTTGAGGGGGCCGGATTAGCGGTGCGGAAGTCTTGCCATGCCTTGCGGGTCTGCCAGGAACCGTCTTCAATGATCTGGCGGTTGCCCAGGTAAAAAGCGACGGCGCCATGAATTTGTTCGAGAGTTAAGGTGGGAAAGCTGAAGTGGATTTCTTCGGGCGATGCGCCGTTTTCGTACTCGGTGACTAGCAAATAGAGCGGCAGCCGACTGTCCACCAGATAGAAAGCGTCATCGCGTAACTCCACATAGTCTTTCGCCATAATCCTCTTCTATGATAATAGGGATCGACCATGGATCCTAAGCAGACTCTGATTTATGTGACGTTGGCCGTTGCCGTCTTGATCGTTTCGATGATCGTATATGCGATTGGCGCGCGGAAGAATAGAGCGAAGATAAAGTGGCAGGCGGGCGAGGTTTTGTTCTTCGGGTGGTTTATGGTGTTTGCGTGCTATAAGTTTCTGGGGCCCACAGAAGAACCGAGATACTTTGAGGCGAATGTGGACATTGAGGCGGATGGCCGTGGTGCTTGTTCGTTGCCTGTAGTGGGTTTGTATCCTCGCGACTTGCTCATCCTTGCGCGTGCTGGCGTGGGTGCCAACAGCGACCAACCGATTGAGATCGAGTTGGAGGTGAAATCGGATCGGGGCGGGGCCGTCGCTCTGGTATCGAAAGATCGATTGATGCCGGATCGAGGAGGCCAGTGGGAGCAAATCAAGAAGGAGATACGGCCTATGGTAGAGGGCGATCATGTGCTTACCGTGAAGACGAGCCCGAAGGTAGGAACGGTGCAAGTGAAGGTGGAGTACTAAATTGGAAGAGGCAAAGGCGTAAATGAACCTCGACGTACGGGACGCGATCTGGTTGGTTTCCTCTGCCGGACTGAGCGCGGTCGTCTTTATGGCGCTGTGGGCGATATGGCTAAAAACTCAGGAGGCCGGGTTCAGGAAATACGCTTTTTTTCTTGCACCGCTACCCTTGGGATTGACTGTGCTCGCGATGTTGTTTCGAGGCGGTGAAGGGCCTGCCGTTGTTGGGTATTTTCATACATCGGTTGAGGGGCCGGGACCGGTTACCAGAGAGGTTGCCATTCCCGTGGCGAATGCGAGTGCAAAGTACGTGGTGGAAATAGAGCCCGTGATCCAGGATGTCGAAGTGAAGGGGCCGAATGGATCTCGCGTGGTGGCGCACCATGCCGTACTCGATGAAAAGCGCTTTGTCTTCTTTGACGCGAAAGGCGAAGGTGCCTACCTGCTTGTGCTTCAGATCCCTAAAGGAGTGGACAAGGTCGATATCGTCTCAATGCAAAATCGCTAGATGCCCAGTTGGGACTTGAGGCCTTCGACGAAGTCTTCGAGCGCTTTGACGCGGGCTTCCAGTTCGTCGATGCGGTTGGGTGCGACCGACCTGGCGGCTGAGGGTTCCGGGAAGGAGAATTCGGGAATAGTGTCGCCGAACAGGTGCGTCCAACGGGCTTCTTTTGTGCCGGGCGCTTTGGGAAGTTCTTGAACTAACGCTTCGTC
>CAZZGS010000455.1:1555-4367 GCA_964653845.1 uncultured Bryobacter sp. | reverse complement strand
TCTATTTCGGCCCACTCACCGTCATCGCCGGGCCCAACGGAGTAGGCAAATCGAATTTGCTCGATGCCATCCAGTTCCTCGGCAATACGGCCGCGATGCCGCTTGCTCAGGCTGCCCTCCAAGTCCGTGGCAAGCACCAGCCCAATTCAGATATCCGAAAACTGTTTTTCAATTCTGCAAACGGTCATCCCGAGAACATCGAATTTGAAGCAGACTTCCAGGTACAGGAACACGGTGAAGACGATTTTGGACAACTGGCCACTGCCGGCCACACATCGCTGAGTTACTCATTTGAAATCTCGCTTTCTAGAGATCCTCTTTCCTCAACTCCACTCAATATTGTCTCGGAGTCCATGTTCGGCATACTTCCAGACGGTACTCGAACGGAGTATTTCTCCGTTCTAAACTCGGATACTCTTCGAATCCTCAATGAAGAATTGAAGCAAGTTTTCACCCTTCCCATCCCGGATCGTTTCCGCAGTCATGCCACTCTCTCCCGATCGGATTTACCAGCTCATCCAACTCTGGTGATCGCCAAGCTCTACCTGAAATCTTGGATGAAGTATCAATTGCAATTAGAGCAACTGATGGCTCCCAGTTTAGCCCTCGATGAGCCAGAACTTGCCTCGGACGGAGGTCGAATCGCAGCTGCGCTATTCCACCTTGCCAAACAAGAAGCCCACTTCGTGGTTAAGGGAAATCGGGAAGACAGATTTAACCCTGTCTATCATCGCCTCTTGAGCCGCCTATCCTATGTGGTCCCCGACCTTGGGTTTCTCTGGGTCCAAATGAACGAAAATAACACGGTCTTGAATTTGCAGCTCGAAGATCGCTGGGGGAATATTTTTTCACCTCAGGCCATTAGCGAGGGTAGCCTTCGGCTGATCGCGCTTGCAACCCTTGCCGAGGATGAATTGAGTTCACCCCTCTGCTTAATCGAAGAACCTGAAAGTGGAATTCACCCGCGCCAAATGTACAAAGTTCTTGATTTGCTCAGAACTATTTTTCACCCGTCTCTTGAATTTCAACGTCAGGTTATCGTTTCAACCCATTCGCCCAGTTTCGTGGCGGTCGCTCCTGAAGATTCGGTTCTTTTTGCTTCCCAGGAACCAAAATCTGGCTTGGATAAGTCCCCCTCCACTCTAAGACTTCAGTGTCTTTCTGGAACTTGGCGCACCGCACTTGCAGGTCAGCAAGTTGCGGCGAAGGGCGACCTGATTCACTTCCTGGGTGTAATTCCTAATCCGGCCACACTCTCTGAAGATTATCTGGAAGAGTTGCGTGGCGCAGACGCTCGTGCTGTCTTTGAACGCCAGGAATTCTTGGACTACAAGTTGCAATCTGCCGTATGAAAGTTACTAGTGTTCTAGTTAGCGAAGGAACAAGTGATATCTGTATCCAGAGAATCGCTTCCCTGCTCGTCACTGAAATTGAACCGGCAATTGTCTTGGAATTCAAGCCTGACAACGGAGTTCCGATCAGCCATCCTCCTGGCGGACTCAGTGCCAGGCTGAAGAACGCGGTGGATTTGTATAGCCCCAATCTGCTCTTCATTCATCGCGATGCCGACACAGCGGGGCTCACAGCTCGTCGCATTGAAATCGAAAAAGCTCTGCAAGTGAAAGGTATCCTTAATGCCTCACAAGCGGTAATTGCGATTCCGAAACGAGAAATCGAAGCATGGCTTCTGGCAGATGAGACTGCAATCCTGAAAGCTCTCGGGACAATCAAGCTAGGCTCGTCCTATCCCAAATTGAAGCAGATCGAACAGATTGATGCTAAGGCCACTCTCAAAAAAGTGGTTGAGGAGTCACTGGTTCTTGCTGGGTATCGACCAAAGGACATAAGGTTCCCACAGGCTCGTTTTCGGATTGGCCAGAATCTGGGTGATCTCGCTCGGCTCCGAAAACTTTCGGCATTCCAAGCCTTTGAGGAGAATCTGCAAAATGCGATCCACACTCTTACTTCTTAGCTCAAGCCTCGTGCTTGCCCAAACAAACCCATTCACCCTGGCCGACTACTACAAAGTCGAGACCGTCTCCGCGCCTGCCATCTCTCCCGATGGCAAGCAGATCGCCTACCTCAAGACGAAGATCGTCGAATCCGAAAACCGCCGCCAAAGCGAGCTCTGCATCGCGGCCAAATGTTTCACCCAAATCAAAGCCAGCGTCTCGAATCCCCAATGGTCTCCAGACGGCAAACTCCTTTCCTACTCCGCCGCCGGCAAGTCCTGGTTCCTGAACACTTCAGACCTCAATGCCCAGCCCTTCCAGATCCCCGGCCTCGACGGCGTAGCGGTCTTCAGCCCCGACAACCAATGGATCGCCTTCACCAAACGAAGCCAATCCTCCAAACCAGCCAATACCCAAACCGAATTCGAGAAGCTAACTGAACAACGCTTCAAGGGCCGTGCCTACGACTGGATGAACTTCCGCTTCGATGGTCGCGGTTATCTCCCCGACCCCAAAGCCAATCCGTCCCAAGAGCTCTTCCTTCTCCCGCGTCAGGGCGGGGAAGCCAGACAACTCACTACCCTGGGAGTCAACGTCGAGAGCATCGCCTGGTCCCCCGACAGCAAGTCCCTCGCCTTCGTCGCCAACATGCTCCTACGCGACGAACACACCTACGAGCGAGCCGATCTCTTCACCGTAACAATCGAAGCCAAACTCAATCGCCTCACCGACGACAACCACCACCACCGCAGTCCCGCCTGGTCCCCCGACGGCAAGACGATTGCCGTCCTGCGCGAACAAAGCCTCAATCTGATCCTCGCGAACAAACGAAGCCAAGGCAGCCCCCAAGACATTTATTC
>CAZZGS010000455.1:0-1545 GCA_964653845.1 uncultured Bryobacter sp. | reverse complement strand
CTCCCAGAGAAGCCCACCTACTCCAAAGACGGCAAGAGCATTCTTTTCGAAGCCAATCTCCGCGGCACCGGCCATCTCTACCAACTCGATCTCGCAACCAAACGAGTCCAGCAAATTACACAAGGGGATCGCTTCCTGAACGACTTCGACCTCAACCTCGACACCGGCCAAATAGCCTACACCGCCACAACTGCCGACAAACCCGTTGAGCTCTTTTCCGCCCCGCTCGCGAGCCCAACAAAACAAACCCAAATCACAACCCAACCCACCCGCTGGGTCTTGGGCGAAACCGAACGCATCTATTTTGACTCAACCGACGGCGCGTCAATCGAAGGCTGGGTCACTCTCCCGCCCAACTACTCGCCACAAGGTGGTCCATACCCGTTGATCCTCAACCTCCACGGCGGCCCGCACGGCGCATACGCCTCCTCTTTTTCTTTCCTCCACCAACTCCAGGCCGCCGCTGGCTACATCGTCCTCTACACCAACCCCCGTGCCTCAACCGGTTATGGCGAAAAATTCCGCTGGGGTACTTGGGGCGGTTGGGGCGACAAAGACATGGCCGACATCATGGCCGGCGTCAATCAGGCCATCAAGCAATATCGAGTTGACCCCAAACGCATGGGCATCACTGGCTACTCTTACGGCGGCTTCCTCACCAACTGGGCCATCGGCCACACCAACGTCTTCCGCGCTGCCATTACCGGTGCCGGTCCCACCAACTGGATCAGTAATTACGGCACCGGTGACATCCCCCGCACCAAAGAAACCGAATTCCTCGGCCCACCCTGGGAAGCCACAGGTAACGCTACCATGATCAAATACTCGCCGATCACCTACGCAGCCAACATCAAAACACCAACTCTCTTCATCCATGGCGAAGCTGATCTTCGTGTCCCAATCGCCCAGGCCGAAGAACTCTACACTACTTTGCAAAAGCGCAAAGTCCCTACCCGCTTCGTCCGCTACCCAGGCGAATACCACGGCGGCTGGTCCCCCTGGAATACCGTCCATAGATACCATCAAGAAATGAACTGGTGGAAGCAATACCTCCAATGACCCCTCTCTTGCTACTGCTCATCTCGCAAGACTACGTCCTCCTTTCCGATGTGGCCAAAGAAGTCTCAGCCCAACCCGAGTTCATCAATAAACTCGTCGAAGGCATCGGCATCCTTGGCCCCGACGAAATCACCCGTCTTCGCGGCTATATCAAAGACAAACAGTGGAAGGCCCTCGATTCCTTTCCGGGCATCACCGTCAAAACCCTTGGCCGCAGTGTCCGCATGGCCGGCCGCGTTCTCCCCAAGCCCAGCGGCGAGCCAGCACCACCCAGCGCACCCGGCCCTAAGGATCTTGGTATGGGCCTCATGTTCGGCGACGAGATGCTCAATCTCAAAGACGACAGCGTCAGCTTCGCCGCGAAGCTGAACGAACCCAATCCCGAGAAACTTCTCCGCCAACTCGTCTCAGACGGTCACACCGTTGAGATCCGCGACTCCCGCTACTTCGCCAACTTCGGCGATCTCAAGTACAAAGGCAAGGATG
>CAZZGS010000454.1:1544-4389 GCA_964653845.1 uncultured Bryobacter sp. | reverse complement strand
CGGCTGGAGCGTCAAACGATAACGAGCGTGCCACGTAGATGGCTCGCCGGATGGTGTGTGAGTGGGGCATGAGCAAGCTTGGACCTCTGAGCTTTGGCAAGAAGGAAGAGCAGATCTTCCTTGGCCGCGAGATTGCCCAGCATCGCGATTATTCGGAGTCAACCGCAGTCTCGATCGACGGCGAAGTACGTGGTTTGGTGGAGCAGGGCTATCAGGTTGCTAAAACTTTAGTTGAGGGCAACCGGGATGCCGTGATCCGCATTGCCGAGGCTTTGCTTGAGCGCGAGATTCTGGATGGGGCTGAAGTGCTGAAGCTGATTGCCGGAGAAACGTTGCCGACCTCGTCGCGCTCGACCTCCAACAACAAGCCGAACAATACCGACGGCGAAACGCAACAAGTGTTGCGCCCGGATACGGCGATTCGACCCAATCAGGGCCTGACGCCTGGATCGAGCCCCGCTTAAGGCTGTGGCTTTAATCCCGCCCTTTCGGGCTTATCTATTTGATGTTGATGGTACTTTACTAGACTCCGCCCCCGATATATGTGGGGCGGTTTCTAGCGTTTTGAGCCGTACTTCGCGCCCCGGTGTGCCGTTTGCCTACCTGAGAACCTTTATTGGCCGGCATCTGGTGGATTTGTTTGGTGAGTTGTTTCCTGAGGCGTCGCCCGAGCAGGTTGAGGCCTGGATCCAGGAGTATCGTGAGATCTATGCATCGCGGGGACATACAGAAACTGTGCTTTATCCTGGGGTAGCAAAGACGCTCGACAAGCTGGGTGGGCTCAAGACTACGGCGACAACCAAGAGCACGCTAACTGCAATAAACGTGCTGACGCAGTTTGGGTTGCTTGAGCACTTTCAGCATGTGCAGGGGACGGATGGTTTCCCTAGCAAGCCAAAGCCTGAGGTGTTGATTCGGGCTATGCGAGGGCTTGGCGTGGGGCCTGAGGATTGTTTGATGATTGGAGATTCGGTGCCCGATATTATGGCGGCGCGGTCGGCGGGGGTGAAGGTTTGCGCTGTTAGTTACGGGTACGGGAAGCCGGAAGAATTGAGGGGTTGTGAGCCGGATTATTGGCTGGATGAGTTGTCGGGGTTGGTTGCTGGCTGAGCTGTTTTGGGGAGCGAGTTTGAGGTGATAGCAGCGGGCGTTTTGTTCTTGTGGGCGAAGATCTTGGATGGGGTGAATTCCTGCCGCAGATATGGGCAATGCGCTAGCCGTAGGCTGCCCAGATCTGGCCATAGTCGAGCGGGGAATTGGAGCGTTGACTGGTGCTGGCGGTGAGAGTGGAGCGGACATAAGCGGCAGTGCTTTTAAAAAAAAAGGCCGCGCCAGAGGACGGGCATATTCTCTTCGTTTGTGGCTGTGCTTCAGTGGAGATCGCGTGGAACCCCGGGTGCCTGCCATCCTATCGGATTGGCTTGGTTCGTTTGTAGAGCTAGTTACTAGCCTCGATAGGGGACGGGAGTGCTGTGTCTTTTGAAGATTTTTTCTTCCGGAAGCGGAGGAGTTTGCTGGGGGTGAACTCCTGGAGGAGCGACGATACAAAGCCGAATGCCATGGCGCTGTTACCCATTTGAATGCCCTGGGCGGACCACTTCTGGTTTGGCGTGTAGCCTGTAGAGAGCATGCCGACGCTGTAGCTGCCGACGATGTTGGGCCAGTTGACTACGGTCTTGCCTTCGCGATTGTAGGTGACCAGATTGAACCAGAGGGCGTGGCCAATGCGGGGAAGGACTTTTGTGCATTTGCACTGGATATAACGCATTTCATAGCCGGCAGATGCGGCCAGACCTTCAGAGGCGACGTCTTGCAAGGAGTAGGTGGCGAAGCTGTTGAGGTTGCGCTTAGAGTAGGCTCCCCAGCCTTGGCCGAAGTCCTTTGGCTTGTTGTCGAGATGGTGAGAAGTGGCAGTGAAGGTGGAACGGATGTAGGCACCGGGGCTGAGAGCGAGACCGCGCCAGAGTACGCGCAGGCGTTCTTCTTTGGTTGGCGTGCTCCAGGTCATGCCGCGCGGGACACGGGTGCCAACTAACAGGTCAGCCTGGCTTGGATTGGTGATGTTTGCTGCATCCTGAGCGTGCAGGGACATTGCCAGCAGAAAGAGGGGGAGTAATAAAAACAAGGAGGTCATTAGGGGAGTTATTTTCGCTTGAAGGCGCGTTTGACTTCCGGGCCAAATTCGCGGATGACGTTGAAGAGGACTCCGAAGTAGAGTTGCGAGTTGCCAGCCTGAAGGCCTTGGGCACTCCACTTGTAGTCTTTCACCCAAGTCGTTGAGACGATGCCTACACCGTAGGCCCCGGCAAACTTGGGCCAATCAAAAACCTTATTCCCTTCTTTGTTGAGGGTGAGGAAGTTCATTTTAAAGGCGTAGCCGAGGCGGGCACCAGCGCCGGTGCACTTGCAGCGGACGTAGCGAGGTTCAAAGCCGACGGCGGCCGAAAGCCCTGCTTCGACGGAATCCTGCATGGTGAAGGTTACGAAGCGTTGGCCCACGCGCTGGCCGTAGCCCTTAATGCCTTGTTGCCATGAAGCGGGTTGGTCGCTGAGTTGGTCGCCGGAGGCCGAACCGAAGGCACGGAAGTAAGCACCGGGGTTAGCGAAGGTTTTGTCGCGGTAGATTTGCCAACGCTGCTCGGAGGTGACGGGCTTCCAGTCGATCTCTTTGGGGAGAACGGTGGACGACTGAGCCACGGCGATAGTTGGCAGGAAAAGTACGGCCAGACAGCATCGGCTGAAAAAGGTCATATTTAGTAGTGACGCCTCGAAACGGAATTAGCTGCATAAAGTTCATTAAGATATGCTGAAGAAATGACACGCCGACAAATGCTTACCTTTGCTG
>CAZZGS010000454.1:0-1534 GCA_964653845.1 uncultured Bryobacter sp. | reverse complement strand
GCGGCAGTGCCAGGGATCACCCCGTCACTGCGGGCTCAAAATGGACGATTCCGTACTTCACTTGCTGAATGGAGCCTGCACAAGTCGATTCGTTCACAAATGATGACAAATCTGGAGTTCCCACAGATTGCCAGGGAGCAGTTTGGGATCAGTGGAATTGAATTTGTGAATACGCTTTGGGAGGCGCCGACGCAGTATTACCTTGGCCGGTTGAAGGCTAATATGAAGAAGTTTGGTGTCGAGGGTGTGCTGATTATGTGTGACGGCGAAGGAAGCATGGGCCATTCCGAGCAGAAAGAGCGACTTAGGGCGGCCGATCTGCACCGAAGATGGGTAGACTATGCCGCTGAGCTTGGTTGTCACGCGGTCCGAATGAACATGTATGCGGAGAAGGAAGCCAGGACCGAGGGCGAGATTGGCGAATTCCTGAAGCGCTGCCAGGAGAGTTTTACGCGTATTTGTGAGTACGCCAAGCAAAATGGAATCAGCGTCGCCATTGAAAATCACGGCGGATTGTCTTCAAATCCGGAGATCCTAGCCCGGTTGATGAAGATGGTGAACCTGCCGAATTTTGGAACTTTGCCTGATTTTGGGAATTTCCCAAAAGGTGTCGATAAGCATGAAGCAGTGGCCAAACTGATGCCTTATGCCAAAGCGGTTAGTTTCAAGTGCTTTGAGTTTGGTGCCGATGGAAAGGAAACGACAATCGATATGGACCGGATGATGCAGATTGTGGCGAAGGCTGGCTACGGAGAAAGTGGCAAGCCGAACTGGATCGGCATCGAGTATGAAGGCACCCGGATGACGGAGTTTATGGGCGTACAGGCGGCGAAACGCTTTCTGGATCGCTATTCCGTCTAAGGAAATCTCGGATATAGTAATACTATTACCGAAAAATAGGCAGGGCTTTTTCGGGCGGTAAATGAGAGTTGGCCGCTGATACAATAAGGTTGAGTTGAAAGACTTGTCCTGGGAGAAACATAGTGAAGCGAACTGGATCTGATGACGCGCTCCGGTGCTCTTTTTGTCATAAGAGCCAGGATGTTGTCGGCAAACTAATATCGTCGCCGAGCGACTATCCGCGGGCATACATCTGCGATGAATGCATCGCTGTTTGCAATTCGATCCTTGAAGACGATAAGCAAGAAAGCGCCTACAGCAGTCCTAACAAGCTCCCGAAGCCGTTTGAGATTCGAGATTTTCTTGAGCAGTATGTGATCGGGCAAGAGCCAGTAAAAAAGAAGCTGGCGGTAGCGGTTTATAACCACTACAAGCGGATCCACTTAAACAAGACGCGGACTGGCGATGTTGAGCTGCAGAAGAGCAACATTCTGCTGATTGGGCCAACAGGTACAGGCAAGACGCTGCTTGCACAGACGCTGGCCCGGATTCTGGATGTGCCGTTTGCAATTGTCGATGCGACTACGCTGACTGAGGCAGGATACGTCGGTGAAGACGTTGAGAACATCATCCTTCGTCTGTTACAGAATGCGGATTGGGATGTGCAGCGGGCGCAGCAGGGGATAATCTACGT
>CAZZGS010000453.1:0-4398 GCA_964653845.1 uncultured Bryobacter sp. | reverse complement strand
CAACTAATTGAAGATACCCAGCCTTGGGGACCGATGCAAAAAACGGGTGCGCTCTACGGACTCGCCGCGCCGGATAAAGCAGCCGGGGCGAAGACCGGCCAATGGCATAGTGGCCTGCTTAAGAGACGCGGAATGGATGTCGAACACTGGATCAATGGAAACAAAGTGCTGTCGATCCAGCTCGATTCGCCGGAGATCGAAGAAAGGCTCAAGAAAAACCCGGGGCGGCTAGAGGCGTACAAGGCAAGCCTCACGCGCCGCAGCACAATCGCACTGCAGAATCACGGCGGGACTCTCGCCTGGTTTCGAAATCTCAAAATCAAGTAATCAGCTGCTGTCGCGGATGACGCGGCAGTTGTCGTCTTCTACGGTGACCTCGCCGATTGTGGTCGTGGACTGGTTGAGATATTGCGCCAGAAAATCTACGACGCGGGCGACATCGTTGAAGTTGGTGGCGAGGCCGAGTGAGACTCTAATGGCCCCAGCGCTTTTGTTGTTGCCTTGCGAATCCATCAGTTTCACGAAGTTCGGGAGGTTCAATTCGGCACCGAGCGAAAGTCCTGCTCGAAGGTCGGCTTCGGTGAGGCCCTCGGCTGTTTCATTGGCTCCAGGGTTGCAGAAACATCCGGTGCGGAGAGAGATTCCAGCTTGGCCGGCGAGTTCTTCGACTCGGCGGTAGTCCAGACGCGAACCCTGCGGATCATAGAGATTGAAGGTGATAGTGCCACCACGCGCCTGAGTATCGCGAGGGCCGTGCAGCTTGACGAAAGGCTGGCCGTTTGAGTGGGTGAATCCCTGCAACTGATCGAGCAGAAAACCGGTAAGGCACTCGATGCGCGTCTGTATTGTGTTCATGCCAATCGAGTTGAGATGAGCGAGGCCGATTTCGACAGCGGGGATCGAGAGGTAGTTGATCGTGCCGTCTTCAAAGGCAGCTTCCCCTTGAGAGAGGATGTGCGATTGCGCCTGGACTGTTGTGAAGTTTACGGTGCCACCGGCGAACCAGGGGCGCTCTAAGATCGGCATGGCGTCTTTGTGGATGAGCAGTGCGCCGAGACCGGCCGGGTAGCCAAACATCTTGTAGAAAGAGATGCTGACAAAATCGGGCTGCACCTCGGTGAGGTTGAGCTTATTGGTGGGGACGTAGGCAGCCGCGTCGAGTAGGACGCGCCAGCCTGCGGCTTTGGCTTTGGCAATCCATTCAAGGGAGTGCTTGACGCCGCTGTAGTTAGATTGCGCGGGGAAAGCGAAAAGGTTGTGTTGGCTTTTGTCGATGTTACTGAGGTTTTGTTGTAGAGCTTCTTTGTCGATTCGCAGGTCGGGATAGCTGAGCGGAGAATAGTCAACCGATGCCCCACGGCTGCGGGCAAATTCGCGGATGCCGTTGACGGAGTTGTGATTGTCGAAGGTGGCGAGGAAGCGGCTTCCCTTAGTGAATGGAAAGGACTCACCGGTTAGCTTCAGCGCGCCTGAAGCGTTGAGAGTGAAGACGAGGTAGTAGTTGTTCTGAGCGTTGAAATAGTCGAGGGTGGTGCGGCGGGTTCGCTCCACCAGATCGGTCATGGCGATCGAAGAGGGGTTTGCAGAATGGGGATTGCCAAAAACGTTGTTGCGGAGCAAATCGAAGTGTTTGGCGACTTGCGAATCGGCGTAGAGCGCGGCCCCGGTGTAATCGACATAGACCTGGCTTGATTGGTCGAGCCTGCCGTATTCGGATTGCCGCATCTGGTCGAGGATTTGAGTCTGCGCATATTGCGGATAGCGGCTGAGAAAGGCCGCGATTCGTGGATCACCGTTCACTTTTCCAGTATCCCCTGCATTGTGCTGAGTCTTGCGAAGTGATAGAAATTGTAGGGTGAAATGGCCATTTTTCGTCCTGATCTCGAGTTGTGCTTACGCTCAGCGGGCTCCGCTGTTCAAAGACGAAATCCTTCCCGTACTTGAGAAGAGCTGCATCAGTTGTCATAGCCCAGAGCGGAAGATGGGTGGGCTTGATCTTTCCACCTTTGCGGGATTGATGGCAGGTGGGGCGAGTGGGCCCGCTGTCGCACCAGGCAAGCCCGAGCGTAGTCTGATGTGGATGATGATTGATTCCGGTCGTATGCCAATGGGCGGCAAACTGGGGGCGGCCAATAAACAGTTGATTCGCTCCTATCTGGAACATGGGCGCTTCCCGCAAGATGAGCTGGATCAGGCGCAACAAGCACGTGAATTGGCTCGCATTACGCCTGAGGCCAGGCGCTGGTGGTCTTTTCAGATTCCTCAAAAAGCTGCGGTTCCTGATGTGAAGCGACGCGATCTTGTTCGCAGCCCGATTGACAGTTTTGTGGAAGCCAGGCTTGAGGCAAAAGGCTGGACCATGCAGGCCGAAGCTGGGAAGGCGACTCAACTGCGCCGCCTCTATTTTGATCTCACTGGTCTTGCGCCCACAGAAAGCGAAGCGAAGGCGTTCATTGAAGATCGCGCGCCGAATGCTTATGAGAAGTTGGTGGACCGACTACTGGCTTCAGAACACTATGGCGAGCACTGGGGGCGGCACTGGCTGGATCTGGCTGGGTACTCCGATACCCGTGGTGACGCAGGTGACGGCGAGCGTGAAGCGCTGTGGAAGTATCGCGATTATGTGATTCGCGCTTTCAACACAAACAAGCCGATCAATCGTTTTCTGCTGGAGCAGTTTGCTGGCGATCAGTTGGTCAATTTCAAACCCGGCAGCACTCCCACCGCCGACCAGCTTGAAGCAATCACCGCAACTGGTTTTCTGCGCACTGTAGCGGACATCACAGACAACCAGACGATTTATGAAGTCGACAAGTATTTCGATGCGCTGCAGAAGACCGTCGAGACGAGCCTTTCGACCGTGATGGGCCTGTCGGTGGGTTGCGCACGATGCCATGACCACAAGTTTGATCCGCTTTTGCAGCGCGACTACTACAAGCTGACGGCCGTCTATCAATCGGTCTGGGACCCGGAGAACTGGCTGGCGGCTAACCTCGGCTTTGGCCCCTGGCCGAGCAGGATGGTGCTGGACATGCCGCAGGGGCAGCGCGATGCCTGGATTGCGGATGTTACGAGCAATGATGCCAAGACAATTCGACGCCTTGAGGATCTTCTTGAAGCTTCCTATCAGCGCTTCCGGGCTGAGTTGAGGATGGGCCGGGAACTGAGTCAGGTGCGCCGCCTTGAGTTGCGCAAACTGATCGAAGACGATCCCGATCTTGAAATCGATCGCAGTGCCCCGAGAGACTTGATGACCGACCTTGAGATGGACGGGCGATTTCCTGAGCTGAAGCAATGGAAAGACGAAGTCGTAACCAAGAAGGCGGCTCGAAGGAAGAAGCAGAGCGTAGTCGAGCCGAACTATATCGAAGCGGCGTGGGACGTTTCTAAAACTCCTTCGCCCACTTATGTTTTGACACGTGGCAACTATCTGGCCCCGGGCGCAAAGGTGGAACCTGGGCTTCCAGCAGTTCTAGATAACCCTGCCAAGCCCTTTGTCTTCCCCGACCCGGAGCAACACCCGGAGTGGAATCACACCGGACGCCGCCTGACACTGGCCAACTGGATGGTCTCAAAAGAGAATCCCTTGACGGCCCGGGTCTTTGTCAATCGTGTCTGGCAGTTTCATTTTGGTGAGGGCATCGTTCGTAGTGTCGATGACTTTGGAGTGCAGGGCGAGAAGCCTTCACATCCTGAGTTGCTCGATACCCTTGCCGTCACTTTTCAGGAACACAACTGGGATCTGAAGTGGCTGACCAAGCAAATCGTGATGTCGCAGGTTTATCGTCAGGATTCAGCGGAGAAAACGGAAGCACTGAAGCTGGACCCATCCAATCACTTGCTGTGGCGCAAAGCGCCTTTGCGCATTGAAGCGGAAACAATCCGCGATTCGATGCTTGCTGTAAGCGGGCTACTCGACAAGAGAATGTACGGCAAGCCTGAACCCTTGAAGCGTGGGGCGGACGGCCAGTGGCTTGAAGACGAGGAGAAAGGCAACGGGCGGCGCCGGAGCCTTTACTTGAAACAGTCTCGCACCAGGCCGGTAGCCTTTCTGCATGCCTTCGATGCCCCCACCATGAATACCGATCATGAGACGCAGCGCTTTAGGTCTGCTCTGCCGACGCAGTCGCTTGCGTTACTCAACAGCCCCTTCATAGAAAAAGTCTCGCGAGCCTTTGCAGCGCAACTGCTCGAACAGAGCGGTGGCGTGATCGAAGAAGCCATCCGGCGATCCTTCCTGGCAGTCTATTCGAGAGAGGGCCGCGAAGGCGAATTGAAGGTGGCCCAAGAATTGATTGCCGCCAGCGACGACCCAAAGGAAGGGTTGCGCTTCTTTGTGCAAGCCCTGCTCGGGGCAAGCGACTTCCTTTACAGCTATTAAAGAGAAAGCACCTATCC
>CAZZGS010000452.1:0-4414 GCA_964653845.1 uncultured Bryobacter sp. | reverse complement strand
GTTCTGAAGCGTCGCGCCGGGATTCCTCCGCCAACCAAGTTCCTCGCCATCGGCGAGACCGGCATCGAGCCGCAACTGCCACCGGATCGAACCCGCAACGTCATCAGCCGCGCAGAGTTCGTTCCTCAATCCCCAATGGAAGCTGCATTTCTTGCCGAATTGAATGGGATTGTTCCGACGAAGCCCGGCTTCATCTGTTTTGCCTCAGCTGAAACATCAAATCCGCAAGCTTGGCTTTTCCCGACAGAAAACAACACTCCAATTTGGCGCGACAACTTTTGCCTGCGCAACATGCTGCCAAAGTTGAAGACAGTTGGTCTGGAGTGGGCAAACTTTCAAGTCATGCGCCGCACTTTCGCCACGCTCTCAAGGCAGGCAGGAGTGGATGCGCACACCCGTTCCGCTCAAATGGGAAACACAGTGGACGTGAACGAGAACGAATACGCAGTCAGCACCTTTAAGGACCGTCTGGCGGCTGTTCGGCGCTTGGAGAAATCCATCGTGCAGTAGCCGACCCGGAGAGCCTTTGTCCTTAACGACGCTCTCCAAAACTGAAACCAAAAGCGAGGGGATCAAAGAGCCGAAAAGGCGTGAGGAAGAGAAAAAGCAGTAATCGCAGTAACGAAGGGTTCTAGGAGTGTGCCTAAGTCATTAAAAAGATGGAGCGGGAGACCGGGTTCGAACCGGCGACGTTCAGCTTGGGAAGCTGACATTCTACCACTGAATTACTCCCGCTCAGCTTTCTTCAATCTATCACAAAGCTAACCTACCAGCATTAGATAAAGATCCATCACGTTGGTGCCTGTGGGCCCGGTTATCAACAGATCATCGAGTGGCTTGAAGAAATGATACGAATCATTTCGCGCCAAAAACTCATGCGCATCAAATTCGATCTCTGCCGCACGGCTCATCGTCGAACCGGTGGCAAAAGCGCCTGCCGCCTCCGTAGGCCCGTCGGTACCGTCCGTCCCTGCCGCAAGAAACACAACCCGATCCAGCTTCTCGATCCCGATCGCCGCCGCCAGCGCCATCTCCTGATTCCGCCCGCCCAAACCGTGGTGATTCGATAGCGCCACCGTCGTCTCCCCGCCAGCCAGAAACGCCACAGGAGCCTTCGCCGGGTTCCCCGACGCCCTTACCTCGCGCGCAATCGCCGCAAAAGTCTTGGCCGCCTCTGAGGCCTCACCATCCAGCGACGTCGACAGCAAAAGCGCCTTGTACCCCAACTCCCTCGCCTTGGCCTGTGCCGCAACCAGACTCAGCCGGTTTGACCCAACCAGTTGATTCCGTAATTTGGCAAAGACCTTGTCGCCTGGCTTCGGCGTCTCGGGAATCCTCAAATTCACACCTTGCTCCAGATGATCCCGAACACTTGCTGGAATCTTCCCCGTCAGACGGTACTTGTAAAGAATCGCCCAGGCATCGGCAAAAGTACTCGTATCAGGCACGGTCGGCCCAGACCCGATTACATCCAGCGGATCCCCAATCACGTCCGACAGGATCAGCGCCTCAAGCTTCGCAGGATAAGCCAGATGTGCCATCTGCCCGCCCTTAAGCGCACTCAGATGCTTTCGCACACAGTTCAGCTCATGAATGGTCGCCCCACAGGCAAGCATCAACTGCGTCGCCGCCTGCTTCTCCTCAAGCGTGATTCCAGCCACCGGGCTCGGCAACAACGCTGACGCTCCGCCCGAGATCAGACAGAGCACCAGATCATCCTTGGTTGCGTTTTGGCAAACTTGAGCGATCTCCTGCGCCGCATGGATGCCTGCCTGATCTGGAACGGGGTGCGCCGCCTCAAGGCAACGAATCTTCTTCAGGGGCTGGGAGTGACCATACTTCGTGACAATCACCCCGGAACAGAGCTTCTTGCCGTAAAACTTCTCCACTGCCCTGGCCATCGCCGCTGCAGCCTTCCCTGCTCCAACCACATACAGGTTCCCGGCAGACTTAGGCAACGGCCTCAGGTGGGCTAGCGTTGCCTCATAGGGGTCCGCTGCAGCCAGCGCTGCATGGAAGATCGCGAGAGCGTGTTTGCGCAGCCGGGCCTCAGTCGAGGAGCCCGAGGGCGAGGATAGATTGGACGGCATCTTGGGCATTTTCGGAATCAAATGAAATCGTGTAATCGGCTTTGGCATAAAGCGGCCGCCGGTCTTCAAACAGGGTCCTGAACTTCTCCGGGTCGCGCGCCAAAGGACGAAGCGAATCCCGGCCCACCCGCGCTTCAATCCGTTTGAACGGAACATCCAGCCAGATCGTCACTCCGGAATCTTCCAGCCGCTCGCGATTCCCAGGCCAGGCAAAGGCACCACCACCGAGCGCGGTAATCGTTGCCCGCCCACGATAGGTTTCGCGAATCACCTCTTCTAAAGCGTCAGCCTCAATCTTGCGAAATGCGGCCTCCCCCTGAGTCTCGAAAATACTCGCGATCGTTGTTTGCTGCTGCGCTTGGATACGTTCATCCAGGTCCAAAAAACGCCAACCCATCTCGTCAGCCAACAACTCACCAACGGTAGATTTGCCGCAGCCCATGAATCCGACCAGATAGATGCCGGGGGAACGCTTTAACTTGAGAATCAATTCGCAGATTTCTCCAAGTTGCGATTGTATCGAGCAAATTGCCAGTCGATCAGCCTTGGGAAGAAGAAATATAGAGCATTTAACAAATGTCCACTGGCAGGGGAAACCACCGTCCGCTTGCCAGACTCAATTCCAGCGGCGATATCGATCGCGCAATCCTCCGGCGTAATGGCAAATCGCTTCGTCTTCTGCAGAAGCAGCGGCGGCTTGCCCGTAATCACATTCGCCTGGAAAGGAGTCTTTACATAGCCAGGGCAGACGGCCGTCGTCGTAACACCAGTCTGGTCCAGTTCCATCCTCAACCCATGAGTGAAGCTAAGCAGCGCAGCCTTCGTCGTCGAGTAGAGCGTAAACCAGGGCAGCGGCACCAGCGAGGCGATCGAGCAGATATTGACGATCAATCCGCGCCGCTGCGCCAGCATCGCAGGCAGGGCCAGCCGTGTCAGATGGATCGGCGCATTCAGGTTTAACTCATAAAGGTGATCCCAGGTGGCATCGTCAATTTTGGCGGTTGGCGTGTAAGCTCCAACTCCCGCATTGTTCACCAGGATGTCGATACCGCCAAGAACCTGCACCGCCTCGGCAAAGGCACTCGCGCGCTGCTTCGGGTCAGTCAAGTCAGCAGAGATCCAGTGCGCCCCCGGCAATTCATAGGTATGCGTCTGTCGCGAAACCAATACCAGCTTCGCTCCGCGAGCATGCATCAGCCTGGCGAGACTGGCTCCAATGCCGGTTGAAGCGCCTGTCAAAAGTGTTTTAGAGCCATCGATACGCACAAGAGTCAATAATAGTACTTATGCCGCAAGACACTCTGCCTCTGTTTCCGCTGGGGGTGGTCTTATTCCCAGAAGCCGAGCTACCGCTCCATATTTTTGAAGATCGTTATAAAGAGATGATCGAAGACGTGCTGCGTGAGGAATCCGAATTCGGCGTGGTGCTGGCCAGCGAAAAAGGCATGGCCAGTATCGGCTGCACTGCTGTCATCGAGATGGTTCTCAAGAAGTACCCCGATGGCCGCATGGACATTCTCGTCCGTGGCCGCCGCCGCTTTGAAATCATCCTGCTCGATGAAGAACGCAACTACCTGCGCGCCTCTGTCGCCATGCTTGCCGATGAAGACAGTGCCGAAGCAAGCGACAGCGTCAAACAACGTGTCCTCAGCGCATGGGTCAAACTCATGATGATGGAACACGGCGGCATGGTTGAAGCCATGCCTTCAGACAACCGCTCGGATCTCAGCTACGTCATAGCCCAAGCCGTCCCCGACGTGGAATTCCGCCAGCAGATTCTTTCAATGCGCAGCGAAAAAGATCGCATGGACGCTCTATCAAGCTTCCTGCCCATCTATCTAGAACGCGAGAAACTCACCCGCCACGTGCGCCGCGTCGCACCGTTGAACGGACACGCCAAACACGCCCCGGCGGTGGACGAAGTCTGATGCGACGCGACGACCCCCAAGCCCTGATCATCGACGCCGACGATACGCTTTGGGAAAACAACATCTACTTTGAGCAGGCCTGGGACGACTTCGTCGACTTCCTCAGCCACTCCACTCTGAGCCCCAAGGAAACCCGCGACATTTTCGACGAAATCGAAATCGCGAACATCAAGGTCAACGGCTACGGTGCCCAGAACTTCGCGAAGAACATGGTGCAGTGCTACCAGCATCTGGTCGAGCGCGATATTGCTCCGGGCGACGCCGAAAAGATCATCAGGTTCGCTGACCGCATTCTCCACCAGCCAATCGAAATGCTCGATGGGGTAGAGGAGACCCTTGCCTACCTGCTCGAACGCAACCACGACCTCATCCTCTTCACCAAGGGCCATCCCGAAG
>CAZZGS010000451.1:0-4414 GCA_964653845.1 uncultured Bryobacter sp. | reverse complement strand
CTTGGTGCAACCCTCGAAATGGTCGCCAACTACCGCAATGCCAGTGTGATCAGCCCAACTTACGCGGCTATGATCGACGCAATTGACGAGTCACTCGGATCCATTCGCCGCCAGCTCGAGCGCTCCGGCGTATCGAGCGACACCATGATCATCCTCACCTCAGACAATGGCGCCCTCGCCAGCCTCAACGGCAAGACCAGCACCTCCATCCAGCCTCTTCGCCAGCAGAAAGGCTTCCTCTACGAAGGCGGCATCCGCGTCCCCTGCATCATCCACGACCCCCGCAAGAAGCAGCCCGTCGTCATCGACAACCCTGCTTGCTCTATCGATTTTCTACCCACGATTCTCTCCTGGCTCGGCCAACCCCTACCCAACAACATCGACGGCACGCCCCTCTTTAACCGCAAAGACCAACCGGTCTACTATTGGCACTATCCCCACTATCACGGTGCCGGCGGCAAGCCAGGTGGTGCCGTAATCGACGGAGACTTCAAGCTGATCGAAGACTTTGAGACCGGCCGCACCGAACTCTACAATCTGAAGACCGACATCGGCGAAAAGAAAGACCTAAGCCAGTCGGATCCCGCCCGCCGCTCCAGTCTCTACCTGCGGCTCAAGCGCTGGCGAGAAGAAACCAAAGCCATCATGCCAACCCCTAAAACAGAAGAGGCTTCTTTGCCACCGCCTGCAAGAAAGTCAATACGAACGCTCCGTAGTGAAACAGCGCCAGGATAAACACCCCGGCGCCTGCTCCAACTTCGCTCAGCAAAAAACCGCCGAGCGGCAATACTTGCAATCCATGCAGACCAATAAAGTGAGAGATTCTCAGGTCCCCGGCTTCCTTGCTCCAATTGAGCACGGGAATCCCGGGGCCTCCGTCTTTTAGGCCAATCGTATGCGCCATCGAGGCAGCCATGTAGCCGCCTTCGACACTCGCAAGAACGGCCAGCAGAACGCCCAGCCGGCACCCCCAAAGTGCTCCGGCCGGCATCGGTGCCGCACTGGTCATAAACCACCACAGCAGCACCACCAGCAGAATCGTGTTCAAAACAATCATGACGCCCATGATGCTGAAGATGGCTGAATTAAAGCCTGTCGAAATGTTGAAGTGGCTGCGCTCACCGCGCAAAGCCTGACCAGATACACCAACGTTTTCGAGCAAAATCAGAATGCTCGCAATCGTGCCCAGACTCGACCGCGCCACAATCGGCGCCTCGACATAGTTCAGTAACCAACCAAGCGTCCATAAGTAGATGGCGCTTGAAACCAGAAATTTAGCCGGCTTCAGCCAGATGTTGACCCCAAGTATTTCCCGGTGGTCAAAATACATCGCGATTAGGGCAGCCGCCAGGAGGATCCAGTGCAACATACCAACCAGACCACAGGCCTCGCTGCCATCGCGCGCGCGCTCAAACCAGATCAGTGGATTCAGGCTCCAGTTCCCCATCTACCCGTGCACCAGCCGTCCACTCAGCCAGGTTCGTTCTACCTTGATTTGTTTGGTGAGCTTGTCGAACGAGAACTCAACCAGGTCGGCCCGTTCTCCAGGGTTCAATCCACGAATACGTCCACCTACTCTGCCCACTCGCGCCGCGTTCGTAGTCGCCATCGTAACTGCTTCCCGAAGGCTCAAGCCCACCATGCGCATCAGATACGATATGCCAACATCCATCTTCAGCGCCGAGCCAGCCAGTTGATTGCCACCCCGCAGAGTTACACGGTCGCCAGGATGCAAGGTCACTTCGACTTCGCCCAGTGCATAATCCCCCGGCTCACAACCCGCCGGCATCACCGCATCGGTTACCAGAACAGACCGCTCAATCCCCTTTGCCCTAAGCGCCACTTTGAGGAAATTCGCCGGCACGTGGATCCCGTCCGCAATGAAGCTCGCCGTCAGCTTGTCCTCTGCCAACTGATCCCAAATGTAGTTGGGATGCCGCGGCAGCACAGCATGCGATCCGTTCCCCAGGTGAGTAGACATCGTCGCCCCCGCCTTCACCGCGTCAGCGATCTGCTGCGTCGTCGCCTTTGTGTGGCCAATGCTGACAACAACACCTTCACCCACGACATGCTCAATCAGCTTGGTCGTACCGTCATACTCGGGCGAAAGAGTCAGCAAACGGATATGTCCTTCAGCCGCACCCTGCATCCGCTTCCACTCTTCAATCTGCGGTGGCCGGCATTGCAAAACCGGGTGCGCGCCACGCGGTCCATCTTCGGCAGAAATGAACGGCCCCTCGGCGTGGATCGCCTCCAGTGCGTCTCCTTCTGGCAACTCGCGCTTCGCCTTCACCAAATTCCGGAAGGCCGCCTGCATGTCAGCCTCGGACCCGGTAATCACCGTCGGATAAATCCGCGTCACTCCAGTTGCGAACTGCTCGCGGATCGATCGGCCAATTTCTTCAAGCGAAGAATTGCCAGAGCAATAATCGACTCCAGCAAATCCGTTCACTTGAAGGTCGATAAATCCTGGGGCAATCCAGGTGTCGATCTGATCGGTTGGGCCCACCCAATCGTCGACCGCTTCGATCGCAACACCGAATTCGACACGGACGGGTTCTCCAGTCCGGTAATCGAAGCCAAAACATTTTGCACTCATTCTGTTTTATTCACACCTTGTCCACAAGAAGTGGCTGCTAAGTCCATCAAAACGCACGAAATAAAAGTCGTGCAAAAACGCCTCAGCCGCACCTTTTCTCCTTGCCAGAGTCGCTGTGCGGCTGTTAAAACTGATCAAGATCGTCGCTGCTCCCTGACGCAGGCTGGAGAATCTCGGGGGAGGTGGCCAGCCGGTGAAAGTGAGCAGCGATCCGATCTATACGGCGACGGTCTGGGGTACCGGCGTCAGCCATCCAAACTCATCCGGCAAACTGCCGTCGACAATCCCAAAGAACTTGCTCTGGATTTTTTCCGTAATCGGCCCGCGCTTACCCGACCCAATCGTGATCCGGTCAATGCTGCGAATCGGCGAAACTTCAGCCGCAGTGCCCGTGAAAAACACCTCGTCGGCAATATAGAGCAGCTCACGAGGGATAGCTTGTTCCGATACCGTGTAGCCGAGGCTCTTGGCGATCTTGGTGACACTGTCGCGAGTGATGCCAGGCAGTACGCTGGTGGCCATCGCGGGGGTGTAGATGATGCCGTCCCGGATCACAAAGATGTTCTCCCCAGACCCTTCACTCACATAGCCGTTGACGTCGAGGGCAATGCCTTCGGCGTAGCCGTTGGCTTTGGCTTCCATGTTGATCAACTGCGAGTTGTTGTAGTTGCCAGCGCTCTTGGCCAAGGCAGGCAGAGTGTTCGGAGCCATACGGTTCCAGCTCGAAACGCACACGTCAACTCCTTCGGCGATCGCTTCAGGGCCCAGGTACTTGCCCCATTCCCAGCAGGCGATGTAGCATTCGGTCGGGTTGCCCATACCGTTGACGCCAATCACGCCATAGCCGCGCAAAACGATCGGGCGGAAGTAGCAGCTCTTCATCTTGTTCACCTGTACCAGTTCGATCATCGCGTCGGCGATCTGCTGGTGGGTGAAGGCGCTCATGTCCATTCGGTAAATCTTGGCCGAATCGAACATTCGGCGAACATGTTCGTTGAGACGAAACACTGCAGGGCCTTGCTGCGTCTCATAGCAGCGAACACCTTCAAAGATGGCGCTCCCGTAGCTGACTACATGGCTAAGGACGTGAATCGTTGCGTCCTGCCAATGAATCAGTCGTCCGTTGTGCCATATTTTTTCGGTGGGCTTCATGTGAATATTATAACTGGCAAGACTATGTCAAAACGAATCCTACTCTTCACCCTAATCCTGACGTCCCAGCTCTACGGCCAAGCCGCCAAGCTAAAAGAGATCAAACCCGGCATGAACTTCTTTAAGAAGGATCAGGACGTGCAGATGGGCAGGGAGTACGCGCAGCAAATCGAGCAGCAATACGATGTCATCCAGTCAGGCCCTCTCGTCGACTACGTTAAGGGATTGGGTCAAAAGATCGCATCTCAGCAGGAGGCGAACGGTTTCCCCTACGTCTTCAAGGTCGTCAACGATCCAGGCATCAATGCCTTTGCGCTCCCCGGTGGCCCCATCTACATCAATTCGGGGATCATACTCAATGCGCAAAACGAAAGTCAGGTGATGGGCGTAATCGCCCACGAAGTGTCACACGTCGCCTTGCGACACTCAACGAACCAAGTCAGCAAGAGCTACATGATACAGTTGCCTGCCATGATCGCGGGCATGTACGGCCAGTCTAGGGGCGGCCTCACCGGCATGCTCTCACAATTAGGCGTGGGCTTGGCATCCAACGGACTCTTGATGAAATTTTCGCGCGGCGCCGAACGGCAGGCCGACTTGCTGGGAGCGCGTATGATGTCGCAGGTTGGCTACAACCCTATCGAGATGGCCCGCTTCTTTGAA
>CAZZGS010000450.1:0-4424 GCA_964653845.1 uncultured Bryobacter sp. | reverse complement strand
TCTAAAAGGAGTTTGAGAAGTTCTCTGAAGAGGAGCAGGAGATTTTTATGACGGCATTGATTTAAGGGGATATCGTCGGAGGATCTATTTTATTGGGGATTTTGCAGGGTGCAGATCAGGCCAT
Source organism: uncultured Bryobacter sp. (assembly GCA_964653845.1). Lineage (GTDB taxonomy): Bacteria > Acidobacteriota > Terriglobia > Bryobacterales > Bryobacteraceae > Bryobacter. The sequence goes on along the minus strand of CAZZGS010000450.1, from coordinate 4,300 downwards.
CCGATAAAGCCGGAGTGCAGGGATTCGAGTAGAAGTGCTGTCAGCTCTCGTTTTGGGGTAGATGGGCAATATGACTTGGTATGTGACGACCGAGTTCATTTGCGTGCGGTCTCGATCCATTCTTCGATGATCGTTTCGAGGTTTGAAACGGCTTCCTGGCGGGTGGAGCCATCGGCGAGGCAGCCGGGGAGGTCTGGGGCTTCTGCGATGAAGGTGTTGTCGGGTCGGCTCCAGTAGATTTCTACTTTGTGTTTTGTCATTGGCAGCTTCGTACGTTTTCGCATTCTTCAAAGCTTTGCACGGACTTTGGTAGTGATCGACCCTTCCCTTGTCGAAATGGTTGCATTTTGCAAGCTGGAAGTCTTTATGGCGCGTTCTTTGTTTCTTTCAGCGCAGAGAGTTGAAACCTGAGTTCGCTAATTCGACGGCGGGATTAAGAGTTTTGACGCTACGTCTGACCCAAATTTCTCAAAATGCCGAGTGTTCCAACTGTAAATCTGATTCGCGCCAGAATGCAGAGCACATGTGCCAATGAGCGCGTCGTAGGTGGTTCCACCGACGATGTTCTGGGAAGCTGCGCTTTGGATCGCTGCGAGGTATGCCGGTCCATCGAGAGTAATCAACCGCAAGCGAGTGGCAATTCTTTCAACGCATTTGATGGCGCGGTCTGGTGAGGCGCGATGTGGAGCTGGAATGCGAGTTAGTGTCGCGTAAACCTCGGCGAGACTATGTGCGGCACAATTTGCGGTGGCGGGATCGCAGTTTGAAAACAGAGCGATGCTTGCAGAATGATGCGGATGGTCTCCAAGGAATACTGGAACGAGCACTGAAGTGTCGAGGAAAATCTTCACCTACGACTTCCCGAGATGGGCATAGTCACGGTCGCGCCGGATCAATTCCAGCGTGTCATCAATAACGGATAGATCTATTGGCTGGCCGGTACGCAAGACTGGAATACCCTGTTCCTCGATCCATTCGGCTTGCGGCTCGGACTTGGCCAACGGCACATGCGACACCAAAATGTCAGTGACAAGCGCATCGACTGTCATACCCATGGTTTGAGCTGCAACTGTGTAGGCTTGCTCTACATGTTGAGGAAGGTTGATGGTGACAGTCATAACGTCGCTCCTGACTCTAAAGCTACCACTAAGCGGACTGAGTTGTTTTGCATACGTGAAGTGGCGAAACGGAGACGGGGCTGAGCCCAAATCCGTGAAAAATTATCCCCGGAATTGCATGGGAAGCGATGGCGGGAAAGGCCAGCGAATCTCTTGGAGCTGAGGCTTCGACCTGTCCCAGGCTGAAATTCCGGAAATTTCACAATTTTCGAAACTTGTATGGGGTGTAGTTAAGTTATTTGAATAGAGAAAGATAGAACGAGGAGAGCAGAGTTTTTGGTGCGAGAGTTCTGTGGTGAAGTTGTGAGGCCGTCCCATAAACTCCAATCACCTTTCCAAAGGTTGCGATGCCTAACGATTCTGTTTCATAATGGACCAATTCTGTTCAGGGTTTAAAGTAAATTTTACCTTTGACATTTCGAGCATCAAATGATACCATCCCATCAGGAGTCGGATTCGGCCCTCAATAGGGCTAAGCTGTGTCTCGAAAAATCGCAAGAGTTTTATCTTGGAAACTGCAGGGAAACGAACAACAAGTTGGAATCAGACTTGTTTAGTATGAACCTTCTCACTAAGAACGAGAGGTTGATGGCTTTTGATATTGCCTTGGACGAAATTACTAAATCCGACCGAAGTGGTCCCTCTCCTCCAAATGACTACCCGACTCACCCTCCCTATAAAAAAGTTCGCATGTTTGCGTTTGCTTGGCATTCTGCGGAGTTTAAGAGACAAATGTATATGAAATTCGGAATCCTCGATAATCCGGCACCAGAAAAATTGATTATTTTTTCATTTCATCCTAGCCGATACATCTTAAGAGTGGAAGTTTCAAATGAGGAAGACAATGAACTGTTTTAACTGTGATGACGCTCTCATGAGCCCAGCCTTGATCTCAATGAAGGGAACGCGAAACGATCAGCAATTTGAGCTTGAGTCTGAAGCGTACATTTGCTCCGCCTGTGGCACAACCATGATGGATTCTTCGCAGAGTGTCGATTTTTCAGTGAAGCTTTCGGATGCTTATCGCTCCGCGAATGGACTTTTAACTGGCAGGCAAATTAAGGTTATTCGCGGCGAGCTGGCGATGTCGCAACAACAATTTGCCGAATATCTACGTGTTGGGGTCGCAAGCATAAAAAGATGGGAGGTGGGCCAAATTCAGGATAAGGCAATGGATGAGTTGATTCGAATCAAGACTGACCCGGTCTATACTCAAAGACTGTTGCAAGAGCTTCGGAGTCAGACTCATCAAGAAACAGTTGTCTCCAACATTAATGCTTCAATGCAGCTGTCATATACATCGATACAGCGATTTGAAAAAAGGCAACCCATGGTGATCGATTTTTCTGGTATGACATGCCCAGACGATCTAGAAGAAGATCAATATCCATTAGCAGCGTGATTTCCTATGGACATCTCCCAGTCAGCAGAACAGATAAAGGCCCTCACAAATGTTCAACGCCATTGTGAAATAATTAGCATCACTCTCCAAAGCTGCAGTTCGAAACGGGCTAGGGCTAACACAATTTTCAAAGAGCCTTTTTCTGTAAAGCCTGCACTAAGCAGCGTCAATCCCACGCTTCAAAACAGGCAACTTGTTGTCGAGATTGGGTTCGAGTACACTGCATGGGACTCTTCGGAGCCTCCGCAGAGAATTTTTCAAATCGATTGCAGTTTTGAAGCTGCATATTTATTGAATGATGAATACAACCCTTCCGATGAAGAGCTCTCTTCTTTTGGAAAAGGAACAGCAGTCTTTAACTGCTGGTCTTACGCAAGAGAATTCATTCGTGATATGACCTCAAGAATGGGTCATCAGGCGCCAGTACTTCCGCTTCTGAGAATTACTCCGAAGAAACAAGAAGTAGATACTCCCCAGGCCGTACCAGCACCTCTTCGCGTAGAATCGGAGTCCCAGTCACTCCATACCAAATTGGCTAGCGCGGAGAACTGACTAGGGATGTGTCGCTAAAAGGGTTTGGCCGTCTAGCGCCAGGCGTGTGCGGAAGCCGTTTTTTTCTAGTAGGGTTCGCATTGGTTTGTTGCCGACTAGCAGCTCGGCGGTTAGCTTCGATAGGCCTTCGGCTTTGGCGGCTTCGATGATGTTTTCTACTAGAGCTTTTCCTATGCCTTGGCCTTGGGCGGAGTCTCGCACGAGGAAGGCTACTTCGGCTTCTTCCATCCTTAGGGGGTTGCGCTGGAGGCGGCCTACTCCTAATATCTTGTCGTCTTGCTCTACCACTAACGCCAGCTCTCTTGCGTAGTCGTTGAAGCAGACTCTTGCCAGTCTCTCGTGCATGATTCGCTCTTCGAATTTCAAAAATTGCAGGTAGCGGAGGTAGACCGTTCTTTCGGATAGGTCGTTGTGGAAGTCTACGATTCTTGTTTCGTCTTCGGGGCGGATTGGGCGCAGGGTTGCTTGCTTGCCGTTTCTTAGCACCAGTTGCTTGATGTATTGCCTGGGGTAGGGGCGGATGACGCATTTGGGCCATTCGCTTCTTTCCAGGCCTTCGGGTTGGAGGTTTGCCACAGAACGGCTGGACCAGATCGTTCCGTCGGGTTCTACCTGGATCTCTAGTTCCAAGTCTCGCAGGACCTGGTGTTCGCTTACTATTCTTGATACTCGGACTAGTAGGTCTTCCAATGCATCCTGGGCCTCGGGTTGGCAGGCTTGGGTTTGCTTGATCAGGTCCAAGACTCTTCTGGATTGGGTTGAGGTTAGGGGTGGGAGGGTGGCTACTGTGTCTTCGTACAACTTCGAGGCTTCTAGCGTCAGGACTGGACCGAAGCTTTTGTCTGGCTCGCTTCTGATCGTGAAGTGAATGGATGTTGGCGACTGGAATTGGCTGGAGGAGATGCCGTAGGCGTTTAGGAGCTTCTTTAGGGTGGCTTCGTCTAGAGGGCCACGCTTCGATTCGAGGTCTGCGGCTAGCTTGGTGGTGTCTTCTATGTCGGCGGTGAAGACTGGCGTTTCGTAGAGGCCACTCAAGTTTCTTGAATACTGCCAGAGGCGGGCGAAGACTTTTGCCGCTGTGTCTGGATAGGGGAAGGTGGGGATTCTTGCTTCCGCTAAAATCGCTTCGCCTTGCTTCATTAGATTGCCTCCCATTAGAGAGGCCAGGATGGGCTTGCGGCAGGTCTTGGCGGCTTCGGCTATCGCCTGGGCGGTTTCGGCGACTTGG
>CAZZGS010000449.1:0-4431 GCA_964653845.1 uncultured Bryobacter sp. | reverse complement strand
GCGGCCATTGGCCACCTCGCCCACAACTTCCATATCTGTCTGTGCATCCAGGATCATGCGGAAGCCGCTGCGTACGACGGAATGATCATCCGCCAATAAAATGCGTGTTTTCTTGTTCGACATTGTGCGTAGTGTTTTCTGCCGGAACCCAAACTTCGATTCGAACCCCGGCACCAGGAGAAGAGGCCACTTTCATTTCCCCGCCTGCCTGACGTGCCCGGGCCCTCATTCCCGTTAGCCCGATGCTCGAAGTGGAAGGTTGAAATGTTCGAAAGCCTTGCCCATCATCTTCAATTTCAAGCCAGACCTTATCTTGCTCCTCGCGCAACACCATACGAACAAGACTAGCCTCAGAGTGCCGGGCAATGTTGGTAAGTGCTTCCTGGGCGATACGGAAGACGTGTGTTTCCGTCTCATCTCCAAGTCGGTGCTTCAAGTTCGAAACAAAGTGTACAGCAAGGCCAGTCCTCTGCGAGAACTTATCAGTCAGCCACCGCAAACCTGCTTCAAGCCCGAAGTCATCGAGGATGACGGGCCTCAAAAGTTGAGAAAGTTCGCGAACGTTTGCAATCGCTTCGTCCACCAGATGCAAACAGTCCTGACGCCGGGCGGCAAATTCGGTTGGGTTCGATGAAAGCAGATTCGCTTTCACAGCGGCGAGGGATTGACCGAGTTCATCATGCAATTCATGAGAGAAGCGCTTGGCGACCGTCTCTTGTGTTTGGAGCATGTGCCAGGACACTTTGTTCAATTCCTGAGCCTGCCATTGCATCTGATCGATGCTCCAGCGGCTAAACAAAATGGTCAGTGTGGAGCATATGAGGGCAAAAGCAAACGATGCCCCTAGCAGCCATGAGGAGTCCTGCGCGAGTTCAAGCGATTGACTCTCAATCGATGCTTCAGCTGCAGTGACTCGCGAGGAACTCGAGGCGAGCAATTGGTGCACGATGGCTACCACTTCATCATGGTTATTGAAGAGTTGGTCCAGTTGGTCGCTTGCTGGAGCGTCCGTGCTGTTGAGTAGTGAACGTGAATTCGCAGAAAAACCGGCTGCCCTGCGGCCGAGCCTTTTCCACATAGGGGCTTCGGGCGTGGCGCTGACCGAAGTAATGGCTCGATCCAGCGCACGGTCTGTTTCCTCAAGGCGCCGCAAGAGTAGTTTACGGTCGAGAGAATCGGGCTTCCGTGTAAGTTGATGCAGCACTGCTGTTTGCGTGTCTTGTTCTGCCTGAATCTCATTCAGCAATCTTGCCGCAAGTAATTGTTCACGAACTACTTTTGCAGTATTGTCTTTGATTGCCCGCGTGCCACGAACTGCCACAAGTCCAGCAACGCCAAGCAGAAGCAAAACCAGCGCAAAGCCAACCACCATGGTCCGAAGGATGTGTTGTTCAGTAAATCTCGATGTTTGAAAGGGGCGATTCACACGAAAGACCGAATCATTCTAACTCTACTTGAAGTGTTTGAGTTCACTGAGACATTGCCGCAAGCAGTATCGCGATTGCATCAGCGGCGGGTTGGCGCAGATCGATAGCGATTTGAGGAAGAATCCCGCCGATCACCAACAATATGGCACACGCACTCAGCGCCCAACGCTCCATCGGATACGCATCGGGCAGCATCGGGAGAGTGGAGGGTGCTTTGCCCAAGAAGATTCTGGCAAATACACGCAAGATTGAAACTGCATTCATTGCTGTGGCCAGAGGTAATGCCAGCCCCAGCATCGGGTGTGACTCAAGCGCTCCATGGAATAACAGATCTTCCGCCACAAATCCAAGTGTCCCCGGCAATCCCACGAGAGCCAGCCCGAAGACAGCAAACAAGACGGCAAGTCTTGGCATGCGGCCAGCTAATCCTAGAAAGGATTTCAGATTGGCGGCCTGCGGTGAGCGAGCTTCGATTAATCGGTAGACGAGAGTCAGTCCTGTTGTAGCTATGGCCACCACCATCCAGTGCACGATTGCTCCAGTAATTCCTTCTGCGTTGCGGCTCTCCAGGCCGGCCAAAATGAAAGACGCCTGGCTCAGACTCAGCAAAGCAATCACTCTGCGCGTGGATGATTCGCCAAGCGCGGCAATTGCCGCATAAAGAGCAGTAGAGAGGGCCAGAAAGCTGATTACCCCCAATGCTTCATGTGATTGCTCGGGGAACAACCTCAAACCGAATTTCGCAATCAACACTGCTGCCAGATGACCATTCAGGAAAAGATTCATCCATGCAGGAGAAGTCTTTTCGAAGGCGATCGGCACCCAGAAATGAAAAGGAAAAACGCCTTTTCTCAGTAGGGCAGCCATCGTCAAACAGACGAAGCCTGCCCAGGAGGAGTCCGAAAAGATAGCGAAAACTAACAATAAGACACTTGCTAATCCAGCAAGTCGTGGAGCCCGTAGTTCGCTGGAGCCCTCGAAAAACAAGGGCAGCAGGGTGATGGCCCAACCTGTCGCAAACCCGGCAAGGTCACTGGCCGTATAAGCCAGAAACGTGCCAGCGCAAAGCCCGAGCAAGTTCGCAAAGTTGCGCGCCGTGCAGTCGACTTTGGGCATGGCAAGCACCGAGACTAGCGCTAACCCGGAGAAGAGAACCAGCGGGATAGAGCCAAAGGAATCGAGTGTCAGCAAGCCTTCGATCCAGGTTTCTCCACCGGTCCAGACGAATGCAGCGCCATAGAAGGCGGCCACCAGCGAAATGGCGATGCTAAGGCTTGCCACATGCCTTAAATGCTCCACCATGTCCTTGCCCCGGCGGAGGAAAAAGATCATTCCCAACAATGGTGCGGCAATCGCAAGACTAAGCAACCGGACCTCCGGCAACAGGTGCAATTGTCGATGGATTGGGATCGTTCACACTACTTTTGATCCTGCTGCGGACCTCCGTCAACCCAAACGCCTTTGAAGTTCTCAAAACTGGATTCACAATAAACCGATCGACAAAAGCGTCGAGGTAGCCTCGTTCTAGACCCATCCGGTAGAGCCAGAGTTGCATTGGCTTTGGAACGAAAAAGTCGTATTGCTTCCCAGTAACAGGAAGCTGGCCTCCAGCGGCTGCATGCATATGGTGGTAATCGTTCAGCACGGAGGGAGCCCGCAGAAACTGCAAAGTACGTAACGCCGCATGCCCAATGATGTGAAAGATTGCAAGCCAGGAGAACCCGCAACCGATTTCGACAAAGATGATTCCTAACTGGGTCATCGAGGCATAGGCTAATGAACCTTTGGCATCAGTAGAAACACGGTGGCTTAGCGTTCCTAATGCCGCTGTCAGAGTTCCAACCAGAATCGTCACTGCAGAGGCAATGGGTGAAACAGCCAGAATGGGCTGAGCACGCAACAACAGGTAAGCGCCCATATGCACCGAAATGGCCCCATAAAAAATGGCGCTTGATGGCGTGGGGCCTTCCATCGCCCGAGGAAGCCAACTGCAAAACGGGATCTGTGCAGACTTCCCACTTGCCGCCAGCAGAAAGAGCAGGCCAAGTGCCGTAGCGCTGCCAAGACCGATTTCTGAGCTTTGTGCCGGCCATTCACCGCGGAAGAGTTCAATGCACGACGTCGAGCCGGCGATGTGATGCAGGAAGAAAATTCCAAGCAAAAGGCCCAGGTCGGCGATGCGATAAAACGCAAAAACCCGCAGTGCATTGCGCACTGGTTCGACCCTCTCGTGAAAGAAAGTAATCAACAGAACAGAACTGATGCCAACCAGTTCCCAACCACCAAGGAGCAGGTCAAAATTTCCCGCCGCAAAGACAAGCATCGCCCCGAATGCGAAGAGTTGAAGTAGAAGGAAGAATCGGAAGAAGCCGCGTTCATGATGTAGATACTGACGAGAGAATGATCCAATCACACCCGCAAGTATTGTGGTCAGAGTGAGTAAAGGCAGCGATAACCGATCCACAAATAGAGTGAGTGGAAACGAGTAGGCACCACTGCTGAACCAAATGCCCATTTCGGCCGTGAAGTGCTTTTGACCGCTCAATACGAGTTCGACTGCGAACAAAACCGTGAGCAAGCAAGATACCGAGAAGCCGGTAGATGTCGCATTGGCAAGCGTGCGTTCTTTGGGATCCCAACCGAGCACCCAGCAAGTGGCAAAAAAGAGGAACAGCAGCATGGGGATGGAAAGTGCCGCCGCCAGCAGAAATTTGGGATCAAAAGGGAAATTCAAGTGGCGGTCCTTCCAATGCGGGCAATCCCAAGATGTTCCTTGTGGCCGCTAAACCAGTCGGCTGATGTCGATGCCGTGCCGAGACGCTCATCATCGCCCTCGATGTTCTCGAATTGCCCCTTGCGGAAGATCTGGATGCTGCCATATTCCGGATCGATGGAGGCAATGCGGATCCAGCCGTTGTCGACAAATTCGGTGAGCAGAGGGCTACTTTCGATGCTTGTTTTCAAGCAAGCGGATGTGGCTTCTACTACAAACAGAATTCTGACC
>CAZZGS010000448.1:0-4433 GCA_964653845.1 uncultured Bryobacter sp. | reverse complement strand
GTTCAATTTCAACAAACTCGATATCGTGGCAAATCATGATATCGACGTAATCCAGCCCCAGCCGCGCCAGGCTCTCATCGACACTACTCACCACCCGCTCCGGAGAGAAATCAAAGGAACCAACGTCATAGCGCCCCAGCTTGGTCGAGATCACATACTTGTCCCGGGGCACCGTCTTCAGCACCTGTCCCAAAATCGTCTCCGCGCGAGTCACCCCATAATACGGAGCCACATCGACGTAATTGACGCCATGATCGAGCGCCGCATGAAAAGCACGAGTCGCCTCTGCCAGATCCATCGGCCCGAAATTACCGCCCATTACGGCCCCGCCAAAGCTGAGCGCGCTTACTTCAAGGCCGGTTTTACCGAGCGTTCTATATTGCATCAATCCTCACTAACTTACTTAGCCAAACTCGACCATCCCCTACGGTTCAAGTCCCGGTAAATCCACCATCCGCTCAATACCCCCAGCGCTAGATAGCCAAGGCCCTCCAGCGTATGCCCAAACAACAGTTTGCCCGTCCCAAACAACGTCCCGTAAATCAATGCGCAACCGGTAAGCCAGCAACTAATATTAGCCCATCCGTCCGTATCAGGTACGACATCCTTCATCCGGTCTGCCACCGGCCCCCAACCAAAGCGCGAAGGATGCGTCTTGCGGTAGAACGACTCGAGCACCGCATCCGGCTCAGGCGGCGTCAGCAAAGTCACCGCCAGCCATACTGCCGTCGTGATCCCAACCGTGATCAGCATGATGTAAGCAAACTCCCTGGGCTGATCGCTATCCATCTTGAAAACCGTCTGCAACGCCACGCTCACAATAAACGCCGTCGCCATCGCACTTACCTCGCTCCATGCATTGATCCGCCACCAATACCATCGCAACAGCAGCACTCCACCAGTCCCCGCGCCAGTTACGATCAACAACTTCCACGCCCCGGTAATCGAATCCATGTTGAAGGTCACCACCGCCGACATCAGCGTCAGAAAAACTGTCGCCAACTGTGACACACGAACCAATTCTTTCTCCCCGGCTCCTGGCCGCCAGAACCTGCGGTAGAAATCGTTCGCCAGATAACTCGCGCCCCAGTTCAGGTTTGTAGCGATCGTCTACATATAAGCTGCCAGGAATCCAGCCAACATCAAACCCCGCAACTGCGGAGGCAAGTGATCGATCATCACGCGGATATAGCCCGTCTCCGGGTCCTGCAAATCCAGATAAAGCACCAACGCCGCCAGCGCCGTCAGCACCCACGGTTGAGAACGCCAGCACAATCACCATCCTCATCTTGATAAGGAACTGCACCGCGTCGGTCACCAGAAATCCCCACAGCCCGCTCAGCGTCAAGATCAGCGCCGTAATCGCAATTAATCCCAACACAAGACCCAGTGCGGTCAGCTTGTCCACGCCTAGCACCATAATCAGGATCTTTACCATTGCCAAGTTCACCCAACCCAACACAATGCAATTGATCGGTATCCCAAAATACAAAGCCCACGCAGGAACGCAGCCGGCAATTCGACCTTTGAACACCGGCTGGGTAACTGCCAGCGGCGTATCTCCTGCAAACGTCGTCGCCACCATGCTGGTTCCAGCCAGCCACCACGGTACATTTCATCCACCTAGAAAGAACTCGTCCACACTCTTTCCGGCCCTGCTCTTTTAGTAGAAGCCAATCCCTAAATTGTGATCGTAGTCAATTGCATAAGGGTTCTGCTAGGTTATAGCTGTCGTGTTGCTTCGTCGCCTTTTTCTCGTTGCCTTCGCTCCCATCCCCACAAAGGGCTTTGCTGGAAAGATCCTCGCAGCGTCCTATAACCTCCATAATCGCCGTACAACAATCTTCTTTGAGTCCATTGAGGGCCAGATGTCAGCCCAGTACGACCATGACTCCTCTCGCGTCTCCCGCCCCGTCCCATCTGCCGCAGTTTTGCCTCCTCAAATGAAACCCAAAGTCACCCTGCGACTCGAAGGCCAATCATTGCAGGCTCATGACTCCCGCCGCAAAATCACAACGCTGATGAGCGTCCCAATCCTCTCTAAAATCGATATTGCATATCCCTCACCATTCCATCCTGATCTGACGGCCATTTGGTCCATCGACAACCGGCTTTTTTATACCAATAACGACTACCGCAACGTTTACCTCTTGCCTCCCACCATGCGAGAGCCTTGGGAGAAGCCACGGATTCTTCCCTGATTTTTCGCCAATTACAAATAAAAATTGATAGGCTTACTAGATATGTTTTGGCAGAATCTCCGGTTTGCCTGGCGATCTCTCCGTTCCAGTCCTGGTTTCGCCGCCGCTGCGATCCTTGCCCTGGCCGTTGCCATTGGTCTGAACACGGCCATGTTCTCCGTCGTCGATGGAATCCTGCTAAAGCCCCTCCCATTCAAGAATCCAGACCAGCTTTTTGCCCTTCGTGAGAATGTACTCAAACCCACCGGTTCCACTCTATACTTCCTTTCAGCGGCAAACCTGTTTGACTATCGCGAACAGTCCAAAACAGCCGATATCGTTGCCTACCTTCCCAATAGTTCGTTTTCCCTGATCCTTCCAAACTCCGACCCAGAGCGCTACAAGGGCGTTCAGGTGACTGAGGGTTGGTTCAAATTCTATGGTGCCCCCATCATTCGTGGCCGTGATTTTAATTCCGAAGATCACAAGGTGGGCCAGGATGAGGCCATCATCCTTTCCAGCGGCCTTTGGGCCGATCGATTTGCCTCCGATAATTCCATCATTGGCCGCCAAATCAATTTGAATGGGCGCCCTCGAAAAGTCGTCGGCATTGTCGATGCTGCATTTGAATTTCCGGCGAAGCACAAAATCTATGCGCCCCTGGCTCTTACCGCATCCGATAAATCCCTTCGCAACTTCCACCGCTTCTATACTCAGGGCCGCATTCGGCCTGGCTTCAGCATCTCCCAGGCCCGTGCTGAATTTGCCAGCATCCTCTCCAATCTTTGCCAACAATATCCAGAATTCAATCAAAATAAGACTCTTTATCTGGAGCCACTTGCTGAGGATCTCACCGGCAAGGTGCGGCCTGCATTGGTCGTCCTGATCGGTGCCGTTGCCTTTGTTCTCGCCATCGCCTGCGCAAACGTTGCCAATCTGATTCTCGCCCGCGGCGCCGTTCGTAAGTCGGAACTGGCCGTCCGGGCTTCCCTCGGAGCAACCCGCTTGAACCTCGTTAGTCAGCTACTCACCGAAAGTCTCCTCCTCTCCTTTCTCGGGGGCGTGCTCGGGCTCGTCCTCGCCTTTGCCGCCTTTTTTGCTTTCAAGCTCTACGCCCCACAAAACCTCCCGCGCCTCGACCAGGTCGCTATCGATTTCCGTGTAATTGCCTACAACCTTGTCGCCGTTGTGCTCACTGGCATCCTCTTTGGCCTGGTACCCGCCCTCCGGCTTTCCCGTGTCGACCTTCACACCACACTCAAAGACAAGTCTCGAGGCGGTTCCTCCCGCACCCAATTCCGCAACCTCCTGGTTGTCGCTCAGGTAGCTGCCGCCCTTATGCTGATGACCGGTGCCGGCCTTTTGATCCGCAGCCTTTACCAGCTCTCGCAGGTCGACCTTGGCTTCAAGCCGGATCACCTTCTCACCATGCGTGTCACCCCTCTCCCAGTCAAGTACGACAATGACATCCTTCGCCAGGTCCAACTCGGTCAGGCTATCCTCCGCAACCTATCCACGGTCCCCGGTATCAGATCGGCCGCTATTTCCACCAGCATCCCATTTCAGGAAAATCCACGTTACATCATGCACGTAGAAGGGGGCCCTCCAGTCACTACCGCCACCGCATCCATCATGGATTATTTCGCCGTCAGTCCGGCCTATTTCGACACGATGCAGATTCCCATCGTCACCGGTCGAGCTTTTACCGAAGCCGATGCTATCGGTGCTCCTCAGGTTGTCGTTGTGAACGAAGCTTTTGTGAAGACACATTTTCCGGATGGCCGCATCAACAGGCGCATGGAGATTGGCCTTGGCGACCCGCCCGAATGGCGTCAGATTGTCGGCGTAGTCAAAGACGTCAAGACCTTGGGTGTCGACTCAAAAATTCGCGTTCAGGTCTACGCTCCTTATTTCCATTCGCCCAGCATCATCCAGTCCAAAGCCACTACCTTCACCGTCATCGTCCGTTCAGAAGGCGAGCCTGCATTGCTTGCGCTGCCTGTCCGCCAGAAGATCCTTGAGGTCGATTCCTCTCAGCCTGTGTGGGATATCCAGACCATGGCCACATCCATGAGCGATTCTCTGTCGCGAGAAAAATTTACCCTCTTCCTCATGGCTCTCTTTGCCGGCGTCGCCTTCCTGCTTGCCATCATCGGTCTTAGCGGAGTCATGTCCTATACGGTCTCTCAACGTACCCGCGAAATTGGCATCCGCCTCGCCATTGGTGCCCAACCGGGCGAAGTCCTATGGATG
>CAZZGS010000447.1:0-4437 GCA_964653845.1 uncultured Bryobacter sp. | reverse complement strand
TAGGAATTGCCCGACGTCGAGACAGCGCGATCTTCCAGCACTCGCTCGGTCTGCTGAAACCCCACCCGCCATCCCGGCTTACCCCTCGCCAGAACATCGCCCGAAGCGGCGATCAAATGCCTTCTAATTCCCCTTGCCGACAACAGCTTTGAGGCCTGATCGTTGGCGTATCCTTTGGCGATGCCTCCCAGGTCCAGCAGCATCCCCTCTTTGAGCAGCGTCACCGTGTGACGGCCCAAGGCGATGTTCTGATATCCAACCGGATTGCCCCGCACGGTAACGTCAAAAGCGCCACCCGAAAGCAGCGAAAGCCGCTGGGCAAATGTGAGGATGGCAAAAAGATCAGAGCTCACCTTGGTCGTCAACCCCGGCTTGAGCCGGTTGATCTCGCTGTCGGGCTTATAGTGGCTCAGGCGCGCATCAAGCTCTTCAAAGCGTAGCTTGGCTCCGAGCATCGCCTCAGCTGGATCCTTGCTCGAATAGACCGAGATGCGGATCAGTGTCCCCATGCACGGGAACGAGCTACTGGTCTTCCGCAACTCCATTGTTCCAGAACCTGTGCATTTCTTCAGCCGGCGGAATCTTCACCGGTCTAACAAGCCTAAAGCCCAGTCCCAGCGCATCCGTGTGATACCAGATCGACTTCGGCAGGTTCGGATCCTGCTGTTTCCAGCTCGGGTCGGAAGGGAATCTGGCCGTGCACGTCACACGCTCAGACTTGTCAGCCCACGATCCACCTCGCGCCGTATGCGGATACGAAGTCTTCGACGGATACCAGGTTTGCGGGTTCTTGTAAGCATCCGCATAGTATTGATCGGTGGTCCACTCCATCACATTGCCCAGCATGTCGTAGAGTCCAAACGCATTCGGCTTCTTGGTCCCCACCATTTCGTATTGACCCTTCTTGAAGACTGCAACATCGGCCAGATTCCCCGGCGCAGGCGCATTGGCCTTACAAGCGTATTCCCACTCTGCCTCTGTCGGCAGGCGATAGAAGTGCCCAGTCTTGGCGCTCAGCCATTCCGCATATTTGCTCGCTGCATGGTGTGTCATCGAGATCGCCGGGTAGCCTTCAGTACCCATTCCAAACGACATCTCGACATAAGGCTTCGTTGGTCTACTAACGGCGTCAATCGCTATGTTGTTACCCGCAATCTCGCCAGACAAAGAGGCAAACATGAAAAGCCGGTACTCGTTCCAGGTCACTTCGCGAATTGCCATCCAGAAAGGCTCAATCGTCACCTCATGTTCAGGTGATTCGTCCTTCACACTGTTATTGCCCATCTTGAGCTTGCCCGCTGGAATCGCAGCATCTCATATGGCACATCGGTTCCCGGGATGATCGCCTTGTAAGGCTTCATTACTTTGTCCTTGGCCGAAGCTTTGACAATCTGCGAATGCAAGTTCTTGGTCAGTTCAGGATCATCCGCCATCGCCTTCTGCACCTCAGGGTAAGGAAGGCCATCAGCCACCCACTTGGTGAGTGTCGCCTTGTCCTTCGCATTGAGCGGAGGCCCACCGGGAGGCATAATTGCGAGCGAAGAAACAATCTTGTCCTTTTTGCGGACGAAGAATGCGCGGTCGTGACAGGCCGCGCATTGCTTCTCGATCACAGGTTTAACTTCGGTAGCGAAGTCGACAGCAAAAAAGGCGAAGAACAGGATCATACAAACTTGGTGATGCCCGGCATGGGAGTAGGCACGTCAGGCAGGCTACCATTGGCGTCAAAGGGCTCCGGGAAAGTCGACAACTTCGAGTTCTGAATCTGTTCCCACGAGATCTGCGCGCCAGTATAGGCTGCAGTCCGTCCAAGAATGGCAAGTAGCGTCGACGAAATCATGCGATCACCCTTGTTCACCACTTCGCCCTTGCGAATCGCTGCAAACAGAATGTCGTGCTCATACTGATAGCCATCATTCTTGGTGCCTTCAAATGCCCAAAGTACCTTGCCCTTGTGGTCTTCCACCAGCGGCATCGGCCCACGTCCAATCGTTACCTTGCCCTGAGTACCAACGATGTAATCGGCGTTCTCGTTGTAGATGCCGGGGATCTGGCGATGAGCGATAAACGCCCGCGCCCCATTCGGGTAAAGGTAATTACATTCGAAATGGTCGAAGATGTTGCCGCCCTCTTGCGGAATCTGGCGGCCGCCGTGCGCGACGCACGATACCGGCGGGACATCCTTGAAGGCCCACGCCACCTTATCGACTGAGTGCACGGCCTGTTCCACATAACCGTCGCCGCAAGTCCAGATGAAGTTGTACCAGTTCTTGGTCTGCCATTCCACGTCGCTCATCCCTGCAGGGCGCGTAGAAGCCGGTGGCATGGGCTTGACGGGGCCGGTGTAGTAGGACGCATAGTAGGACAAAATGTCGCCGATGATGCCGGCATGAACCTGCTCCATCAACTGCGAGATGTGGTTGGCGTAGCGCCACATGAATCCGTCGACGATGCACTTCTTCTTTTCACGGGCGATCTTCACCGATTCGATCACGCTGCGAATACCGGCCGGGTCCACTGCCATCGGCTTTTCGGTGAAGACATGCTTGTTCTTCTCAACGGCGTAGCGCAGTTGCGTTGGGCGGAATCCAGGAGGCGTGCAAAGCAGCACGACGTCGATATCGGAATCGATTACCTTCTGATAGGCTTCGAAGCCCAGATACTTGCTGCCATCGGCAACCTTCACCTTGGCACCGTTGATGCGGGCAATCCGCGCCAGTGACCCGTTAATCTGATCCGTCGACACATCGGCTATTGCGGTCAATTCGGCGTAGTCATCGGCCTTCAAGGCCTGTGAGGCAGCGCCAGTTCCGCGGCCACCGGCACCAACAAGGCCAACCTTGATGGCATTCGTAACCGTCTGGGCTTTGATGATGGCGGGAGCGGCAATAACGCTGGCTATCTTAAGAAAATCGCGTCGAGGTGTTTCCTGCATAAAATATGAGTTTATCTCAATGCTATTAGTCCTAGAGGTCTTCGCCCTTACCGACGTCCCGATCCCGTTTGTCTACTTTCAATTTTGACCGCGAAAAGCTGACAATCATCACCGTCAGAATCATCATCAACTGCATCACGATCAAGCTCGAACGAATGCTATCGGTCGCTATCATAAACACATCTGCGGCAAGAATGACCAGAAGCCCGATGAGTTTTGAAGGAGAACTCATCTATTTATTGACCATTCCACAATTGTCACATGACTCCAAAATACCTAAACCCATGTTGGACATCCATAAATAGGGGAAACTGGAGTAATGAAAACGACAGTTGAAATTGCCGATCCGCTCTTTCGCCAGGCAAAACTGCATTGTTCAACAATAGGAATCTCGCTGCGAGAGTTGATCGAATCAGCGCTCCGCCTCGCTTTGGAACCCCCAACTCAGGGAGCGCCGTTCAGGTTAATGTCATTTGGTTTCCAGGGTAAAGGCCAGGCGATTCAAGACTGGTCCAAGATTCGAGAGCTGGCCAATGGATCGGAGAATCCGGCAATTATTGGGAGATCCTCAAACAAATACTAAGGACTAGTACGGCACTTGGGCCAATGGTGCACGACGCAAGGATTGCAGCGATCTGCCGCGCACATGGAGTCACCACCCTTTTAACCGCAGATCGAGACTTCTCGCGTTTTGACCTCCCCGTCCGCAACCCGCTCAAAATCTCATAGCTACAACTTCCGAATGTCTTGGTAAACTTTAAGATCCCAAATGCCCACCACCCTAACCACCGTCAACGAATATGATGCAATCCTCAACTGCGTCCAGCACTACATCGATGGAGCCAAATCCGGCAGCAGCGCTGAAATGAAACTCTCATTTCACGACCAGGCAACCATCTTTGGCTACGTCGGCCCAGACCTCTTCGCCGGCCCGATCCAGGGGCTCTACGATTGGCACGACGGTAACGGTTCCGCACCCGATCTCGAAGTCAGATTCGCCAGCGTCGACATCACTGGCACGGTCGCCTCCGTTCGTCTTGAGATGGACAACTGGACCGGCCACCGCTTCACAGATCTCTTCAACATGCTCAAGGTCGATGGCGACTGGAAGATCATGTGCAAAGTCTTCTATCTACATCCGTAACTTTAATGGGGCGCCCGCTAAGTGCCATTCATGATAACGCCGCACGGGCGTCAGTTCTTGCTTCTTCAGCCGGGCCGGAACTCCGGAACCAGCTCCGATTCGTCGAAGGAGGCACCGAGCCGCTCGAGCGCGTCCTTATCGAAGCCCTCAATGCGCTCGGCGATCTTTCCGTTCTCATCGAGAACAAACATCGTCGGCACGTGGTGAACCCCAAACTGGCTGCTTGCCGGATAGCCTTCAGATGCGAGGTCAAGCACCGACTCGATCTTCACTTCAAACTGTTGCCGGAACTTCTCAGTCGATTCCGAATCGTCCTGCGAGATCCCGAGCACCGGCATTTGTACCCGGTGCACATAAG
>CAZZGS010000446.1:0-4450 GCA_964653845.1 uncultured Bryobacter sp. | reverse complement strand
GTCATTGGCTACACACCCACGGTGCAGGAACTCGACGGCACTTTCCGAACCATCCGGGTAGTCGCCAGCGGCCCAAATCGCCCTATTGTGCGCACCCGCTCTGGTTACTACGCTGGCGCGCCTAAGGCCGGTGCCAAGCCCAATAGCCTGGTTCCCTAGCTGACATGCTTGCATTCCTCTGGAAGTCTTCACGCGGCTATCGCCTGCGCCCATGGGCCAGCCCTTACCTCCTCTGGCGCATGGAAACCTATTGGGGCATCCACGCCGAGTCAATCGGCTTCCGCGAATTCTGGGCCTTTCTTTGGCAGCACCGATTTGAGATGTGGCGCTTCCTCCGTTGGGCCGGACGAATGAGCTAAAGGTTCTGCGTCACCTTTGTCAGTGACCGGGGCTGATCTGGATTCAAACCCTTCTCAGTCGCAAGATAACCGGCAAACAATTGCGCCGGAATAATGTAAGGAATTGGCGTAAACAACTCAGGAATCGCCACCGGAATCCGGAACGCCCGCCGCTTCGATTCAAACGCCGCCTTGTTACTCTTGTCGGTCACCAGCAGCGTCTCATGCGTAGTAGCATCCACGCGAGCGAGCAATTCTGAGATCGGGTTCCAGGTCACCCCGGACGGTGCAAACACAAAAGCTGGAAAGTGCGGATCTACCATCGCAATCGGGCCATGCAAAAGATCGGCGCTCGAGAAGCGCTCGGCAATCACATAGCAGGTCTCCATCAACTTCAGGGCAAACTCAAATGCATTCGCATAGTTAAGACCGCGCCCGACCACCACCGCGTGTTGCATAAACCGGTAGCGCCCCGCCATCGCAGCCACTTGCGGTTCCAGCTTCAGGGCCTTCTCGGCCAGCTCGGGTAGCTTCTCGAGATCCTTCAGTGCAAGCTTGCCGCCGAGTGCGTAAGCCAACATATACATCGCCAGCAACTGTCCTGTATAAGTCTTGGTCGCAGCAACCGATTTTTCTTTGCCCGCTCGCACGAGAATGGTCGCATGTCCCAACTTTGCCAGCGTCGAATCCGGTTCATTGGTGATACCTAACGTAAACGCGCCGCATTCCTTGGCGCGCTCCAGCACGATGTTGGTGTCTGTCGATTCCCCAGACTGCGAAATCCCCACCACCAGCGTATCTTCCAGATCCAGCTTGGCCCCGTAGAGTGTATAGATGCTGGGTGCGGACAACGACACCGGGATCCCCGTGAGTAACTCTAAGATGTAGCGACCGAACTGCGCCGCATTGTCACTGGTGCCTCGGGCAGCGAGCACGATCATCCGTGGCGGATAGGCTTCGAATTGCTGCTTCAGCTTTTCGATGCCTTTCCATTCCTGCTTCAGGGTTTTGGCCAGCGCCTCAGGCTGTTGGCGGATCTCTTCAAGCATCTTCGACATGGAAAACAATGACCTCCAGAAGGGAGAAGGGGCGTCTGATGTGAATTTCACAAGAGCGCCCCTTCGCCGCGTCGTTCGGGAATATCCCTAGCTTTTTTACTTCTTTGTCCCCTTCGAATCGGGGTATCCCTAGAATAACATCTGCTGGCTGCTTTGCTTCTTCGCTACCGTTTTTTTGCGACTCCCGTGCTTCTTCAGCACCTTCCGCGCCTCATCGCGAGTGCCAGTCTGCTTTCTCACTGCCCCAATCCTTGCCCGCGCCAATGCGATCGCCGCCTTGTGATCCACAATCGGCGCTGGATACCCGGCAAGATCCCCCAACCATTCATTTACAAACATACCTTCAGGGTCTTGATCCACCTGCTGTTTTATCGGCGAGTACATTCGCAAGGTATTAATGCCCGTCGTCCCAGACTGCATTTGAAACTGGCTGTAGTGGATACCAGGCTCATAGTCGACAAAAAGCCGAGCCAGATGAAGCGCCGGCTTCGGCCAGTCGAGCCACAAATGATACGAAGCAAAACTCACCAGCATCGCCCGCATCCTGAAATTGATCCATCCTGTTTGCTTGAGCATCTGCATGCAGGCATCGATAAGCGGATACCCGGTACGCCCCGCCTTCCACGCCTCAAACCACTCTTCATTCCAGTGCGGCTCACGCATCCCGTCATAAGCCCTGACGAAATTTTCGAACTCGATCCTCGGATCGTCTTCCATCTTCTGCATGAAGTGACAACGCCAGTGCAACCGGGCGTCAAAAGACCGAAGCGCCCGCTTCCAAGTCGCAGCATCATGCTCATTCAGCGTCGCAACCCGCCGTCGAGTCGCTTGCAATACCTGACGGGTCGACAAGTTGCCATAAGCCAGATAAGGCGACAATCGGCTGCAGCTTGCCTCAGCCGTAACCGGGCTCGACATCTCCAAGTGATAGCGAACACCGCGTGCCGACAAAAAACTATCAAGAGTCTCAAACGCCTCCCGCTCCCCACCCCGCTGAGCGAGAGAGCGGCAATCCACTCCTATCCCAAGTTCTTTCGCAGTAGGAATCGAGGTGTCGGCAATCGAACTCACCAGCCTCGGCGGCGCTTCAACGATCGGCTCCGCCATCCGTTCTTCCCAATTCCTCGACCAGCCATCCCGTGATTTCAAGCGCCTCACAACCCCATTGGCCGGGTACTCCGTCATCCGAGTATTGGTTTCGCGTGCCCACTTCCTTACCCGTCGATCCCGTTGATAGCTTGTCCAGTTCCCCGTCTCTTCATGCGACCAAAGATGCGCAACGGGCAACTGCCTCAACACATCCACCGCCTCTCCAACTTTCACGACCAGCCCCTGCCCCAGTCGACGCAATTGTTCATCGAGCTCCACCAGGCTTGCGCGCACAAAGGTGAAGTGAGATGGGTCAAAGTCAGGAGAGGCAATCCACTCCGGCTCCACGATATAGAGCGGCAACACCGGCCCCCGCCGCGCCGCCTCCACCAAAGGCCGGTGGTCTTCGATCCGCAGGTCGCGCTTAAACCAAACTACCTGATAGCTCATTTGTCGAAAACAATTGGCTCCACGCGCTTCCAGTAGCGGGAGAAGCGCTTCAAGTCCAGACTGCCGCGATAATCGACAAAGGCTACAGCAGCCAATACTTCGACGGGCACCACTGCCTCAAGCTGCTTCAGACAGTCTCGAAACCGCGGATTGATGCTCTCTACCGTCACAATCTTCTCCGGCCGGCGTGCCAGCAACTTCGCCGCAACATCTCCCCTCTCAATTTCGGCCGGTAACTCGATCAAAGTCTCATAGAGAAAAGCGATCCGCTTCAGAGTCCACTGCTCAGTCTCGATCTCGTCCTCATCGAAAACAAACAGAGCTTTCGCCATCGGATACTTCAAGTAAGCGGGATTATCTGCGGCCAGGCAATCCGGATGCAGCCAGATCAGTTCGTTCATCTTGCCTCGATCCTGAAGAGCTTCTCTTCCAGCTTTTCGTAGCTGCCTTCAAAATCACAACGCCCCCGCACCGGGCATGTCCGGCAATAGACACTATGCGTGTACTTCTCCAGGTTTTCGCGGTTGAAAAAATACGGCTTGTGCGAGAACGTGCTCGCCACCCACTGCCACGAGAGGTTGTTCGACGCCGGGTCGCCGTCGAGTAAATGGGAAAGAAAGAACAAGGCCCCAGCCTGCCACCGGACACGTCGAAAGTGCACCACATAAGCGGCGAACCACATGCGCGAATGATTGTGCAAATAGCCGGTTGCTCGCAGTTGCTTCACAAAGGCATCCATGCAAGCCAGACCGGTCTCACCCGACGCGATGTCCTCAGGTAGCTTCTCTGCATATGCTCCAGCCGGCAGGCCTGTCTTCAGGTCTTCGCGATCTTCCCATACGCCTTTGCCCATGGTTTGATAAAGCCGCTGCCAGTAATCTCGCCAGGCTAGCTCCGTCACAAACTTCGCGGCATGAAGCCGGTCTTTCACCTTTGAGAACGCCAGCTCTTTGGCCTGTTTTAGCGTCAGGATTCCATGTCGAATGTATGGGGACAGCCGGGATACGTTGCCGTCGAGATAGTTTCGATTAAACCCGTAGCGGTCTGGCTGAATCGCAGCCAGGGCCAGCTCTCCCGCTTCGCGGCCCCCCGCAATCGGGCTGATCTGCCCGTCACGAGCAGCCGCCGAAGGAAACTCCCGTGAAAGATATTCCGCCAACTCCTGACGACTCGCAAAGCTTCGCTCCATCACGCTTGCCCCTTTAAGGCAGACTTGTTTCCGCGACAGCGATCGCTGCAATAAAGCACGTGTTCCCAGTCGCGCTCCCACTTCTTGCGCCACACAAATGGCCGCTGGCAGACGAGACAGATCTTCGTTGGTAAATTTTGTTTTTTAACGCCCTGCATACCCGAGCTTTTACTCCCGGGGACAGCGGAAGCCTAGAATTCGATGTTGCGTGCCTGGCGAATATTCGGGTTCTCAAGCAACTGTGCAAGCACATGCTCTGGAACCGCCGCATCACAAGAAATAATCGCCGTCGCCTTCGCGTGGCCACCCTCTTGTGAAGCAGACTC
>CAZZGS010000445.1:0-4451 GCA_964653845.1 uncultured Bryobacter sp. | reverse complement strand
CCAATTCAGAACTGCGATCGCTGGGTAAGCGGGGCAAGCAAGTTTCATCACCAGGCCAAAGTCCATCGAGCCAATCGTGCGGCGTATTCGAAGTCCAGGGCAAGCGCAAGCGATAACGCGGCTGGCCAATCCAGTCGCGGGCGCAAAATGCAGGGTCGATAGATCGCAGAGACGCAAAGCAGGATTGGACGGCAAGCCAATTTGAATCTCTTTCAAGATGACAGGTATGGAAGCGGATTAGGCAATGGAAGAGCCGGTCAATGGAAGTACCTACGACAGTAGAATCTTCGCGCAAAGAGGATGCAGCTTCCTGCCCCTTGAGAACGGCAGCATACATCTCAAGGTGGTCTTTGCCCTCAAGTGCATGTAGATATTCAATGCGGGCAGCGGCAGTCAACCAGGGGTCATCATAGGCAGTTGCGATACGGGCAAGATTGGCAGACCGGTCGAGAGAGCCTGCCCTCGTTAGTTCCAGCAAGTCGCCGCTTGCCTTCAGATACTGCTCAATCGTTGCGGCATCATTGGCAAGCGCGATCTCATGATCCAGAGCCAGAAGCTGATGGCGGTTCCATTCCGGCTGGGCCAGGCAAGCTTCTCGAAGACGAAAGATGTAGTGATTGTCTTCGAGAACCACGGAGTGGACCTAGCTTGTCGGGAAGTCGCGCGGGATCAGTTCTGCTGCCTTAAGTTCCGCCCAGACAGGCGCTGGCACTTCCGCTTCGCGTACCAGCCGCATCGTCTCAACCAGACGGCTTGGGGTCATCGTCGAAGTCACGATTTGCGTCATCGTCTTGGGGAAGTGAACGACCAGGAGCCCGGCAACGGCGGCTGCCAGATGCAACAACGGCGTTGAGCCGCAGATCTTGTAGTAGCGAGACATCAAGGCTCGTTCTTCAGCATTCGCGGCTTCGTAGTTGTAGAGGAAGGGTGGCGCGGTGAGCGGGTCTTCAGTGAGCGTGAAGGCCTGGCCGTAGTTGATGCCCATGAGAGTGACTTCGAAAGGCTGTGTGTTGCTGGCATCGATGATTTGCATCAGTTGCCCCAGGATCGATGGGCAGAAGGTGAGACCAGCGTAGTCGAGTGCGCCGGGTTCTTTGGCGAGGAAGCGATGAACAAAAGCCGGATCCTTGATACCGAGGCCGATACGCTCGACGAAACCAGCAGCCTTAGCTGCCTTGAGATAGGCTACTGCGGGGCTGACGTCTGTCTCCCAGTTCAGGCCTACCTGCTTTTCCATGTCGGGCGAATCATGGAGGGCAACGCCGTAGAGTTTGTCGCCGCCATATTCGATGCGCTCGCGGCAGATCTGTTGCTCGACACCCTTGGGCGAGCAATCCCATTTGTCCGTCAAGCCATGGTATCGACGCGGGATCCCTTGCAGCAAAGCTTCCGGTTGGTGCTCCACCGCAGACTGTATGGTGAGACCAAGATACCGAAGACACTTGGTTTGGAAGCGGATCTCGTTGGGGTCAATGTTTAAGGCCTCAAGGGCTTGCCCTAACTGCAGCGTGGCGCGGTAAAGGACGGCTGAGTCGAAGGTGCGGATGCCGGATTCCCAGGCGATTTTCACCAGAGGGATCACGTGCTTCTCAACGTCAACCAGCCCGCCACCCGGCGCAGGCCCAAAACCAAAGCGATGGCAACCAAAAGCGAACTTGTCGGCGGAGATTTCTCTTTTTTGCGGCATGAATCAGTAAGGATATCAATCAGACTTCGTCGAGAGGCTGAGTTGCATCGCCAAATTGCTTCATGCGTACATCCATCTTGTCCATCAGAGACAGGTAGAGCCGGCACATCTGACGATCCGGCTTCTCGCGATAGTCAATCACACGGCCGCCGCGAATCCGCCCGCCGCCACCACCAAGAACGATCACCGGAAGCTGCCGGGCCTCGTGGTTGCCTGTGAGCATGCTCGAACAGTAGAGCAGCATCGTGTTGTCGAGAAGAGTTCTGGGGCCTTCCTGAATCGCATCGAGCTTCTTTGCAAGGTAGGCGAGTTGTTCCAGGAAGAACTGATTTACCTTGAGAAAGTCTGCTGTATCGGAGTGCGAGAGCAGGTGGTGGATCATGTAGTCGACGCCGAGATTGGGGAAGCGCAGCGAGCTGTGGTCGTTGTTGAGCTTAAGTGTTGAAATGCGGGTGGTATCGGTTTGGAAGCCGAGCACAACGATGTCGGACATGAGACGCATGTGTTCGGCAATGTCTTGCGGGATGCCATCGGCAGGGCGCGCCATGTTGGGCTTGTCGAGGGTTGGACGCCAGCCTTGCAATTGGCCGCGCTTGCCAGCATTGGCGATGCGCTGTTCGACGTCACGAACGGAATCGAGGTATTCGTCGAGCTTGCGCTGATCCCCTGTGCTGATATCGCGACGTAGACGGCCGGCATCGGTGAGCACCGCATCGAGAACACTTTGATCCGCCTTGCTGGTTTCGTCCTTGAAGAGCCGGTCGAAGGCGAGTGCGGGGTATAGCTCAAGTGGCGTTGGCGTTGTGGGAGAGCTCCATGAAATGTGGGAGCTATAGAGCATCGAGTAATTCTTGTGTACCGATGGGTTCGATTTTTCACAACCAAGAACCAGGCTGGGCACTTTGGTGGATGCTCCGTAGCGCTGCGCCAGTAACTGATCGATGCTGGTGCCGGATCGGATTTCGCCGCCAGACGCAAGTGGGGCACCAGAGAGAAGGTTGCCAGTCTGAGAGCTGTGGATATTGCCCTTGAGCGCTTCGGCATTAAAGAGCCCTCGAACGAAGAGCATTTTCTCTTCGAGGCCCTTGAGCGGCGATAGCACCTGGCCCAATTCCATCTGCTTGCCTTCGCCTTTGGCCCACCACTCCTTGCTATGAAAGCCGTTACCCGAGAAGAGCACCCCAAGCCGCACTGGGGCTTCGCTAGACTGCTTTTCATCTCCCCATACTGGGACCGACTCGAGCCACGGCAAGGCCATCGAGACGCCGAAGCCACGCAGCAAACGGCGACGAGAAAATTGGTGCTTCTGTGTCTGGATCATCTTGCTTATTCCTCTGGCGCAGTGTCGCGCCCGCGAATCTCTCTGAATTGACGGCTCTTCACAATCATCTCAACTACGGAACCAATCGGGTAGTCGGCCGCCGCAAGGGTATCCAGTAGGGGCTCGTCAGAAAGTTGGACTGCACGCCCCAGAGCGAAGCCCAGAAGCTTGCGACTGAACTGCCTGGCAAAAGCATTGCGGCCCTTGGTCAACAAGTATTGACGCAGGCCCGCGAGCCCTTCGATCTCTGTGCCATCCATCACCTTTGTCTTCGTGTGGATTGCACGGCCACCCAGATCTTTGTCACGACGCCGGCCAATTGCGTCGAACTCTTCCAGCGCATAGCCATAGGGATCGATTCGCTTGTGACAAGTGGAACAGCGCGCATCGGAGGTGTGCTTTTCTGTCAGTTCGCGCATAGTTAAAACGAGGTTGGCCTCGTCCTCAGGCAACTGCGGGACGTCCTTCGGCGGCCGAGGGAGTTTGTCTCCAAGCAGGACTTCGGCGACCCAGTTGCCTCGCAGAATCGGACTGGTGCGAGAGGCACCGGATTGCTTCGCCAGCGTAGTGGAGAAGCCGAGCACTCCGCCACGCGAGCGTGCCTTCATACCTTCCACTCTGCGCCACTCTGGCCCTTGCACTGTTTCGATGCCGTAGTGCTTTGCCAGCGCCTCATTCAGGAAAGTATGATCGGCATCGAGCAGACTCAAAACCGTGCGGTTGGATTTGAAGAAGTCGGTGAAGAATTGAATCGATTCCTCATACATGTCCCCGCGCAAGGCCTTAAAGCTTGGGAAGTGCCGTTCACTCTTCTCGTCGAGCGTGTCGAAGTCCCGAATGTGGAGCCACGATGCACCAAACTCCGTGGCCATGCGTCGCACACGAGGATCCTTCAACATGCGGCGAGCCTGAGCGGCCAGCCCTTCGGCGGTGCGGAGCTTGCCAGCGGCAGCAGCCGCACGCAGTTCCGCATCGGGTTGCGAAGACCACAGAAAGTAACTGAGCCGACTGGCAAGTTCCCAATCGGTGACCGGCGCTTGCAGCTTTGCCGGAGCGGCCTTCTCGGTTCGATAGAGATAAGCAGGCGAAACCAGAACTCGGGCAAGGACAAGCCGCAGGGCATCATCGTGGGGCAAGTCCTGCTGACGCAATCGGGCATAGAGTGACCGCAGGTCATCCTTTTCAATTCCGGTGATGGGACGACGATAGGCGCGATTGGCGAAGTCGATGAGAGCATCGAGGTGTTTCGGCTCTG
Source organism: uncultured Bryobacter sp. (assembly GCA_964653845.1). GTDB lineage: Bacteria > Acidobacteriota > Terriglobia > Bryobacterales > Bryobacteraceae > Bryobacter. The sequence goes on along the minus strand of CAZZGS010000445.1, from coordinate 188 downwards.
CGGCAATCATCTCGCCCCTAAAGGCGGCAGCGCGATCATTGATCGGCTTGCGAAGCGGCTCGAACTTGGACGGGTCAGCATCCTGCGTCGCATACTGCCACAATTGTTCGAAAACGTCGACCTGCATAAGCGGTGCTCTGCTTACGAAATAGAGTTCTGCCCAGAGACGGTCGAGCTTCGCTTTCTCG
>CAZZGS010000444.1:957-4475 GCA_964653845.1 uncultured Bryobacter sp. | reverse complement strand
GGAAAAAAACTCTTCCACGGCGAAACCGTCTCCCACACCCTGGCCTCGGTCCTCAAAGACCCCATCGACTTCGCAATCCCGCAAGCCCCCGCCTCAATCCAAAAACTCTTGCAGCGTTGCCTCGACCGCAACCTAAAGCACCGCCTCAAAGACATCGGCGAAGCCCGCATTGCGATCGAAGACTTCCTCGCCAACCCCCAACAACAGCAGCCCTCGAAGCCAACCACCCGTCCCACCCTCTGGATGGCCATTGCGGCAGTTCTGCTCCTTGCGTTGGCCGCTACGATTTTTTGGCCGCGAACTAACCCAACAGCATCTCGCCCCGTTCATTTCAACTTGACAGTATCGCCCAGCGCTTGGATTCTGGTCAGTCCTGATGGCAGATGGTTACTGAAACTGGCACCGGGCGAGTTCCATATACGGCGTATGGATCAACCCGATTGGCTGAAGCTCCCAGGCACCGAGGGTGCCACCAGGTCTTCTGTCTTTTGGGCAGAGGACTCCAGAGCCGTCGGCTTCGTCTCCGCAGACCGCGTGCGAATAGTGTCGGTCGACGGCTCGCCTCCTCGAGACCTCTTGGATGTCGAGAATTTTAAGGGCGCATCCTGGCGGGGTAGCCGCAGCGACGGAACAATTTTGATGGCAACCAACGGCAAGCTCAAAACCTTTGACTTGCGGTCTGGCACCACCAGGGACTTGCCCCTGGACTTCAAAGCAGACTCACCACCCTTTGAGCCCGTATTCCTCCCGGAGGGGGACGGCTTTGTCTTCCTTCAGAATCGCCCGGAAGGCATGCAGCTATTTCGCTCAGCCCTCAATTCCACTTCCATCGACCCCTTGCTCCTCACTTCGTGGAGGGTCAGTTATGCGAAACACCCTTCCACCGGCAAGTGGCATGTTTTCTACCTTGACGGCGAACGTGAACTTCTCAGTAGCAGGATCTTGCAGACTGCCCAGGTCGATCCCAAAACAGGTCAGCTCCTTTCAACTCCCGTCAAGTTGCTTCAGGGAATTTCCACAAATGCACCTCCTGTGAGAATTGGGCAATTTTCAATCGGTGACGGCGGAATTCTGTCCTGGAGTTATATTGGCAATCTGCCCATTTGGCACTTTGCCTGGATAGACCGTAACGGCACTTTGCTTGCGAGAGTCTCGGAAAACCGTAACTACATTTCTATGGCGCTGTCCCCGGACGAATCCAAAATCGCTGCTCAGGTGGATGATCCGACCCCACATATCTGGATCTTGGACAGCAAAACAGGATTGGGAGGAAGAATCTCCACGACGTCTGCTTCTGAATCCAGCCCACGCTGGGCGAGGGACGGCAAATCCCTTTTTTATACCTCCTCTTCCGATAACCGCCCGGCGATCATGCGCTATTTCCTCGACAACGCGACTAAGCCGGAATTGATCTGGCAACCCTCAACGCAAGATAAAAGTATTAGCCTTTTGCTGGTTTCGGGAGTTTCACCCGAGGATCGCTACTTATTGGTTCAACCCCGGATCGGCTCGCTAAGCCGCCTGGATCTTCAGGCGGCACAGCCGGGAAAATTAGAACCTCTCACTGAACAAATGGGGATTGCCTCGCTCTCCCTGGATGGCCGTTTGCTCGCTTGGGGAAATTCTAGCGAAGGAGGACTTGCCGTTCAGGCCTACCCCCCGACGCCAGAACCTATGAAGCGATTCTTGCGCGGGGCTGAATCGATTTCCCATCCCTTTTTCAGCCCTGACGGACGTACGGTATACGCGCAATTCAAAAGGAACTTGCTAGCCTTCCCACTCTCGCTCGACCGAAGTCTCGCAGAACCAAGGGTTCTTCGTCCCTGGCTGACTTCTGGTAGACGTAGCGCGACAGGTGGAGCCGCTTCTCGCGATGGCAATCGCCTCCTTCTGCTGGAAACCGACGAAGAGGAAATACTCAACCCTCAGGTCCTCACCGACTGGACCACTCTCCTCCCCAAATAGCAAACCCTGCGGCTACCAGATCGCTTGCGAATACTTCGCAAGAATCACCTCGTCCGCACTCACCAGCTTCGAGTTTCGAACCATCGCCTGCGCCACAATCAGCCGGTCAAAAACATCCTCTGTCCAACTAATCTGCAACGCCTCGTTGGTCACCGCCGAAAAAGGAAGATCGCAAATCCCCAGTCCGATCCGTCCCGCTAGATCTTTGAGCACATGCGCTGAACTTACCCCTCCCCTGCGAAACAAATAGTTGAGTTCCAATTCCACCATCGGCGACACCAGCAGTGTATCGGCTCTCTCAATGCTTCTGCGCGCCTCCTGGAGCTAAACCACGACATGCGTATCGAGGTAAATCGGCTTCCCAATCCAACCCAACACCTTCGGCTAATACCCGCCGAAACAAAAGTCACTCTTCATTCGGCTTGAGAACACTCGCGTCCTCACGTTAACCCGATTGCTGAAGGCGCAGAACTCCCCTCGATAAAATCTGCGAATCCATGATCTCTTTTGTCGCGATAAATCGCTTCTGACTTGTTGAGTGCTCTGCATTCTGCTTTTAAGCTTCCCGAAAGAAATCCATGAATTATTTCAGATACTTCGCAATGATCCTCACGATCTCAGCCAGCGCGGCCAATGCCGCCTTGGTAAAGACCGACTTCCTCAACCCAAACGACGGCCTGATCGTCAAAGACAGCACAACTCTCTTCGAGTGGCTAACGCCCGTCTACACGAGAGGACTCATCTACAACGATCCACTGGTACAGTCCCTCATAGCTATCCAGGGCTTTCGCTACGCCACCGCGACGGAAGTAACTTCGATGATCAACCTAAACTTCGGTAATCCAACTACCGTCGACCCCGGCGATGCTGTGGGCTTCGCATCGGCAGGCCAATTCTTCTCGCTTTTTGGAATCGCAGAGAATATCGGTTGCCAGGGCGGCCCTTGCCCAAGAACACAAGGCTTCACTTCAACCCCCGGCAGTATCGGCGAGCAACTGGCATTCGGAATGATCCAGGTTGGCTCAACAGGTTATTTCATTACCAACAACCCCTGGCCAATAGGATCCACCGACCAGCAGATGGGAAGTTTCTTGATTCGTCCCTACGTGGAATCGACTGTGCCAGAAGCCTCCTCCGTGGCCCTCATCGGCCTTGGACTTGTCCTCTTAGCCGCCCAACGCAAGGTCGGAACCAGTCTCAGCCATCCGTAGTCCCTCCGGCTAACATCGCTGGCTTGGCCCCAATTCCACGCCAGCTTCGTTTTGGCAACTTTTTGTTAGTCTATAACGACGAAAGAGTAAAACTCCGCCTCCAATTAGCCACAGCGGAAGTTACCAGATCGCCTGAGAATATTTCTCCAGGATCACCTCGTCCGCACTCACCAGTCTCGAATTTCGAACCGTAGGCTGCGCCACATTCAGCCGGTCAAAAACATCCTCAGTCCAACTGATCCGCAGCGCCTCGTTTGTCACCGCCGAAGCACCCGTTCATCTCCGCCTCCCAAGCTGCAACTGACTTAGCACTCCAACCCGAATCCCGTGCCTCAATCTCGA
>CAZZGS010000444.1:0-947 GCA_964653845.1 uncultured Bryobacter sp. | reverse complement strand
CTCCTCTGGCACGATCTTCAAAGAATTCCCTTCAGACACTTCTTCCAAAACTTGAAATAACTTTTTCCGCAATTCTTTTGCCCTAACTTTACCGCGACGCACGTGCACCAACCTCTACTGACACCACGCTGTCAGCAGCCCTCCCGCATTATAGCCTCATGGAAAACACACAACCCCTCCCCAACTGCCTCACCTGGTTCGATATCCCGGTCCTTGACTTCGAACGCGCCATTCACTGCTACACCAACCTCTTTGACGCACCGCTAAAGAAGGAGAACTTCGGCCTCCAGGACATGGCCGTCTTCACCTTCGAGCCAGGCACTGTCGGCGGCGCACTCGTCACCAACCCCGCCCACAAACCCTCTGCCGAAGGCACCCTCGTCTACTTCAACTGCAACCCCTCCCTCAAGACGGTCCTCTCTCGGGCCACCGTCCAGGGCCTCAAAATCGCACTCCCCTCCACTGCCCTTCCACACAACATGGGCTTCATCGCTATCCTCCACGACACAGAAGGCAACCGCATCGGCCTGCACGCGATGGCCGCCTGAAGGCTACAATCGCCACATGCGGCGCGCCGATCGTCTCTTTCAAATCGTCCAGCACCTGCGCGGGCGGCGTCTCACCACCGCCGCCCAACTCTCTGACTGGCTCGAAACCTCTACCCGCACCATCTACCGCGACATCCGCGACCTCAGCCTCTCCGGCGTCCCCATCGAAGGCGAAGCCGGCGTCGGCTACCGTCTTGCCAAAGGCTTCGACATCCCGCCCATCATGTTCGACTTCGATGAAATCCAGGCCCTTACTGCCGGCCTCCGCTTCGTTCAAAGCTGGGCTGGGCCCCAACTCTCGGCCGCCGCCAGCCGCGCTCAACTCAAGATCCAAAACGTCGTCCCCGCGCACCGCATCGCCGAACTGCAAAACACCCCACTCCATTTCCCCTCCATCGC
>CAZZGS010000443.1:0-4499 GCA_964653845.1 uncultured Bryobacter sp. | reverse complement strand
GAAAGAAAATGGCGAGCCCCTATTCGAATGATCTGCGGGCTAAGTTTTTGGCGGCCTACGAATCGGGAGACGTAGGCCTGGCAAAACTGGCGGCGACGTTTCAAGTAAGCCTCGGGTGGGCCGAGAAGATTTGGAAGGCGAAACGGGAAACCGGGAGCGCGGAGCGGCCTGTGGGGAGACCGCGTGGGTTTCCGAGCCGGTTGACACCGGAGATTCGCGAACGGTTAGCCGTACAAATCGGCAAGCAACCCGATGCGACTGTGGAGGAACTACGGGGATGGTTGGAGCAACAGGAGAAGGTCCAGATTAGTCCGCAGCGGTTGTCAGCGATCGTAGTGGAAATGGGGCTTCGGATTTTAAAAAAAGCCTGCACGCCAGTGAGCAGGATACAGCCGAAGAAGTGCGGCGGCGGGAACAATGGAGGACGGAGACGGCCGGCATCGGTCCGAAGCGGTTTGTGTTCCTCGACGAAAGTGGCGTGACTACGGATATGACCAGACTCTATGGACGGGCACGGCGTGGACAACGCATTCACGAAGGCACCCCGGACGGGAGATGGCGATCGCTCACGCTTCTCGGAGCGGTTGGCGTTAACGGGTGGCAAGCAGTGATGACCATAGAGTCGGCGACCGATGGCGATGTGTTCCTGGCCTACCTCCATCAAGTGCTTTGCCACACACTGCAACCCGGACAAATCGTGGTGATGGACAATCTGGCGGCTCACAAGGTGGAAGGGGTTCGCGCTCTGATTGAAGCCACTGGCGCGGAGCTTCTTTATCTTCCCCCTTACTCTCCTGACTTCAATCCAATCGAAGCTTGTTGGGCCGTCGTCAAACAGCGCCTGCGCCGAATGAAGGCCCGCTCTCTCGATACCCTCGATATTGCGATTCCAGAGGCGTTGTCACTGATCTCGCCGATCATTGCCCAAAACTGCTTCAGACATTGCGGATATGCCATATGTTAAGTCGAGAACTGCTCTAGTCTGAACCGAGTCATACCAGCTTCGTCCGTCGTTGCGGTTGGTTTCTGTAATCTGGCCGAACTGTGGAAACGGCGTGGAAAGGTTGCATCGGGCCCGGCCTCTAGCGAATGTGCGCTCATGAACGAACAGGAAAATCCCGGTGCCCAACAGATCGACAGAGGGTCAAATTGGCTGGAGAAGCGGCTGGGTGACACACCAGAACGTGGCTCCCTTGGTTGGATGCATTTCGAACTCTCGCGGCTGTAAAAGCAGGGCTTAGCGGCACAGTGATGGCCTCGGGAGCCCTTGCTGAGGTTCACGCCGTAGCAAGAATCGCGCCGATCCATGGCTGAATGCTCGCCAAACAAATTGTGTCAAAGTGGGGATCAGGAGAATCACCGTCCCTGGTAAACTGAGGGTTGAGAGGTCTTCCATGAAACGCGAATCCGTCATCGTGATTGATCCTCAGATCTTGGGCGGTACGCCTTGCTTTCGCGGAACCCGCGTGCCGGTCGATTCGCTGATCGACTACCTCGAGGCCGGCGACACGCTGGACGAGTTTCTCGACAACTTCCCCTCGGTTAGCCGGGAGGCATCCGTAGCTGCGCTGGAGGAAGCCAAGGCGGTTCTCACCAGTCCGCGATGAGGATCCTCCTCGACGAGAATTTGCTTCGCAAGCTGGCTGCACACCTCAGCGTTCACCAGTGCCGTTCTGTCGCTGAGTCTGGCTGGTCTGGGAAGAGGAATGGCGAGTTGCTGGCCCTGGCCGATCCCATGTTCGACGTCCTGTTGACCCTGGACAAAAGCCTCCCTTATCAACAAAGCCTACAATCCGGTCGAATCGCGGTGCTAATCGTTCGAGCCCGTTCAAACCGAATTCAGGATCTGCTCCCAGTCATTCCAGAATGTCTCGCCGCGCTCGAGAGCATTCAGCCCCGCCAAGTGGTCCGCGTCGGTGCAGTCCCATCGCATTGAATGGACTGAGCAACAGAATTTTGGGATCTTTGCCGATTGCGTTTCTAGTAAACCCCAGGATGGAATCGAACATTTGCCTGACCAGACGAGGCAGCCCGAAACGGCGTTCCCGGCCAATTGGGGCATAGTGCTGCGGTGAACTGCGGCCCCTCACCATGATGATCTCCGGCCTCGCAAGCCCGCTCTAAGTAATCTCCCGCACCGGCAAATCCAGCCGCTTCTTCGGCTTCCCCCCACGCAGGTGCTCCACCAGCGCCTTCACCGCCTCATAACCTAACCTCACTGGGTCCTGCACCAGCATCAGATTCACCACCCCATCCTTCAGCGCTTCCCGATGCATCTCACTATCGTCGAAGGTCACAAGTTTCAACTTACCGCCAAGCCCCCTACTCCGTATCGCTTGTATCGCCCCAATCGACGACGCCTCACTAGAAGCAAAAATCCCGTCCAGCCCCGCATGGGCAGTCAAGATATTCTCAGCCGCCGCCCGAGCCTTCGCCCTGTCCCCCATACTAAACTGCCGCGCCACAAGCTTCACCTCCGGAAACTCTCGCTCAAGCGTCTCCTCAAATCCGCTCTCCCGCCTGCCGGTCGAAGCCCCACCCGGCTTCTGCTGAATCATCGCGACACTTCCCTTCCCCCCAACCAGCCCAGCCAACCGCCGCGCAGCCAGACACCCCGCCCCATGATTATCGGTAGAAATAAAGCTCACATAGTCATCCATCGCCACCGCCGAATCAAAAATCACCACCGGAATCTTCGCCGCCCGAGCCCGCAGCAGTGGTCCCACCAGCGCCCTCTCATCGGTAGCCGAAATCGCAATCCCGTCCACCCCCTGCGCCACCATCGAATCCACGATCTGAATCTGCCGGCTCGAATCCGTTTCATCACTCGGCCCATTCCAAAGCGCCTCAATCGAAAACTCCCGCGCCGCCCGCTCCACTCCCTCATGCACCGACACAAAAAACAAATGCGCCGTAGCCTTCGGAATCACAGCAATCCGCCGCTGCCCTCGGGTCCCACAACCCACAAGCGGCAACAAACCCAGTAACGATCGTCGATGCATCACGCGCTCATCATATACTCACTCCAATGCTGCCTCTCTTATTACTCACTCTGGCCCAGGCCCCAGACCTCATCCTCCACAACGCCAAAATTCTCACCGTCGACGCCCGCAACCGCACAGCCCAAGCAATGGCCATCCGTGGCGATCGCATCGTCTCGGTCGGCACAACAGCCAGCATCCTCCGACTCAAAGGCCCCAAAACCCAAATCCTCGACGCCAAAGGCAAAACCGTCCTCCCTGGCCTGATCGACAGCCACACCCATTCCCTTGATGCCTCCATGTTCGAATTCGATCACGAGATCCCCACCATGGCTACGGTCGAAGACGTCCTCAACCACATCCGCAACCGCACGCAAATCGTCCCTAATGGCGAATGGATCAGCCTCCGCCAGATCTTCATTACGCGCCTCAAAGAGCAGCGCTATCCGACGAAAAATGAACTCGACGAAGCTGCCCCCAACCATCCGGTCATCTTCTCCACCGGCCCTGATGCCTCTCTCAACACCCTCGCCCTCAAAGCCAACAACATCACCAAAGACAGCCAGTCTCCCGTCGGTCAACCCGGCAAGGTCGAGCTTGACGCTAAAACCGGCCAACCCACCGGCATCCTCCGCACCTACGCTGCCTTCGTCAAGGACGTCCCCTCACGCACGCAGCCCACCGACGAAGACCGCCGCAATCGCCTCAAGCTCCTTATGGCCGACTACAACTCACTGGGCATCACCAGCTTCACCGAACGCGCCGCTACCCCCAGGCACATCGACATCTATCGCCAGCTCCGGCAGCGCGACGAACTCACCACGCGAATCTTCCTCGACTATCACATCACCAACCCAAACGGCGACTGGCCAACCATCGAAGCCGAAATCGACACCGCCTCTAAAGACCCCCTCCACACCTACGACAACATGCTCTGGCTTCGCGGTCTGAAGGTCTTCCTCGACGGCGGCATGCTCACCGGCTCCGCCCTAATGCGTGAACCTTGGGGCACGAGCGAAATTTATTCCATCACCGACCCGAATTACCGCGGCATGCGCTACATCAACCAGCAGCGGCTCACAGACCTCGCCCGCGCAAGCCTCAAGCGTGACCTCCAATTCACTGCCCACGCTGTCGGCGATGGCGCAGTGCAGTCGCTAATTGCCGCCTATGAAGAGGTCAACAAAGAATTCCCCGTAAGGCCCGGTCGCCCCTGCCTCACCCACGCCAACTTCATGACACCCGAAGGCATCGAGAAGATGGCCAAAATCGGCATCGTAGCTGATATGCAACCCGCTTGGCTGGAACTCGACGGTGCCACGCTCATCAAACACTTTGGTCTCCCCAGACTGCGCTTCTTCCAACCCTACGCCACGCTTTTCAAGAGCAACGTAATCGTGGGAGGCGGTAGTGACCACATGCAAAAAATCGGCGGCATGCGCTCTACTAACCCCTACAATCCCTTCTGGGGCATGTGGGTCGCAATCACCCGCAAACCCCGCTGGACAGACCAAACCC
>CAZZGS010000442.1:3444-4499 GCA_964653845.1 uncultured Bryobacter sp. | reverse complement strand
CGAATGGGAAGGCCGCACCGACTTCCGCGATTTCGATATCGTTACCATCGACGGCGAAACCGCCCGCGACTTCGACGATGCCGTCTGGGTCGAGAAGCTACCCAACGGCAACTACAAGCTGCAGGTTCACATCGCCGACGTCAGTTGGTACGTAAGACCTGACTCCCCCATCGACAAAGAAGCCATGATGCGCGGCACCAGCGTCTACTTCCCCGATCGCGCTGTCCCGATGCTCCCAGTCGAACTCTCAACAGACATCTGCAGCCTGCGCCCCAACGAAGAACGGCTCGTCATGAGCGCACTGCTCGAACTCGACCACCAGGGCAACATCCTCACCCAGGATTTCTGCCGCGGCGTCATCAAGAGCCGCGAGCGCATGACCTACACGAACGTACACAAGCTGCTCGAAGGAACGCCCGCCGAACAGAAAGAACTCCGGGAACGTTACGCACCTCTAGTACATCGCTTCGAGCTAATGAAAGAACTGGCGCTCGTCCTGAACCGTATGCGCTCCAGACGCGGCTCGATCGACTTTGACCTCCCGGAACCGATCATCGAATTCGACCAGTTCGGCGAAATGGTAGGAGTCTCCAGAAGCCCTCGCAACATTGCTCATCGCCTGATCGAAGAGCTCATGCTGATTGCCAATGAAGCAGTCGCCTCACATCTCGAGGCAGCCGGAATCCCCAGCCTCTATCGCATCCACGAGATCCCCGACGCCAAGCGCGTCGCCGATTTCGAAGAAGCCGCATCCAAGTTCGGCGTATCCCTCGGACTCGGCGGTGTCGCCGTCAAAAAGTTCTCAAACATCAAGAGCACTCGCGATGGCCGCAAGATCCGCAAAGACGTTTTTATCGGCAACCCAAGCGCTACCGTATCCTCAAAGCACTATCAAAAGCTGGTCGCCAAAATCGAAGGTAAGCCCGAAGAGCGCATCGTGAGCTTTCTCATGCTGCGTTCCCTCAAACAGGCCCGCTACTCCTTCGAAAACGAAGGCCACTTCGCCCTGGCCTCAAAAGCCTGGGCGTCAAAAGTGAGCGGTATGTCTTTATAAT
>CAZZGS010000442.1:2491-3434 GCA_964653845.1 uncultured Bryobacter sp. | reverse complement strand
CACCCATCCGTCGCTATCCCGACCTCGTCGTCCATCGCGTGCTAAGCGGCATGACCTACGACGAAGAAACGCTCAAGGACCTCGGCAACGACACCAGCTTCACAGAGCGAAGAGCGGCAGAGGCCGAGCGCGAACTCGTCGAGTGGAAGAAGATGCGCTTCATGAGCGACAAGGTTGGCGACGAATTCAACGCCTTGATCATCTCGACTACAAAGTTCGGCTGTTTCGTCGAACTCGAAGAGCTCTTCATCGAGGGCCTGCTCCCGATCGACGCACTCCCCAAAGACAACTACTCCTATCAGGAAAACACCCGACGCATCGTCGGCCAGCGCTCCAAACGTACTTTCGCCATCGGTGACGCTGTCCGCGTCGCTCTCGTCAAAATTGACCTTGCCGAGAAGCGCCTCACCTTCATGCTGGTAAGCCCCTAGCGATAGGTTGTTAAACTAACCACATGTCAGCTCGTGCAACTACCCTCAAGGGGAATCCTCTTTCTCTCGCCGGACCAGAACTCAAGGTCGGCGACAAGGCCCCTGATTTTGAATTGATCGGCTCCGATTTGAAGCCGGTAACCCTCGGCGAAGGCGGAACGGTTCGCATCTTCAGCGTCGTCCCCAGCCTCGACACCCCTGTTTGTGATGCGCAGACCAAGCGCTTCAACGAAGAAGTCACCAAGATGGAAAATGTGGAAGTAATCACCGTCTCCATGGATCTGCCCTTTGCGCAGAGCCGTTGGTGTGGCGCCTTTGGCGTCGACAAAGTGAAGATGCTCAGCGACCACAAAACCGCCAGCTTCGGCACCAACTATGGAACGCTCATCGAGCCCCTACGCATCGAAAGCCGCGCCATTTTCGTCGTCGACAAGAGCAATGTGATCCAGCACGTCGAGTACGTTAGCGAAGTGGCCGACCACCCCAACTACGACTCGGCTCTGGCCGCTGCC
>CAZZGS010000442.1:0-2481 GCA_964653845.1 uncultured Bryobacter sp. | reverse complement strand
AGGCATCCGCTTAAGCAAAAACATCAAAGCCGCCGCCAGTGCCACCATACCGAGAGTCGAAGGCTCGGGAATCGGCTGGAATACTGGCGGCGGTTCTGTACTTGGAGGGTTCACTGGATCCCCAGGCCCACCTGTAGGAGGTACAGCCGGAGGGCCTGTCGGCGGCTTTGCCGTTGGAGGATTCGATTCACCCGGCGGCGTAACCGCAGTGGGCGGCACATAAAGCAACGGCGGTGATCCCCCGGAAATCAGGATCGTTGGAGAAGAATAAATCGGGGGAACAAAAATCGAAGGCGGCAACGGAAGCTCCCCCAAATAGAAAACCGGGCCACCGATACCAATCGGGCCGGCACCTATGAAGCTTGGTGGCAAATCCAGCCTTGCGATTTCGATTGGCCTGATCGAGGGCAGCAGAATTCCCAGCGGTGGAATCGTCAACGGCTGAGATGCAACAAAGATCAGCGGATTGGAGTTGATGATGATTTCGCCACCCTTACCGGATGGGGGCAAACCTCCAGGCAACCCGCCACCAATCATCCCTGGCCCGATCACCGGTGGGGCGACATTGAAAATGGTTTCAGGAATTTTCCCGCTCAGCATCGGCAAAGGCAGCGGCCCATTACCCCGAAGCTCAAACAAGGGTCCGTCTGAATCACGTCGGTTCGCCTCCTCAGCCATGGCTTGAAACACCGGAATGTCCCAACTGGGAAGATCCAGTACCGCTTCGGTCGGCTCGCCAACCGTCTGCACCGGGCCGTTGGCCACCAGCGAAATCCGATTGCCACAACGTCCGCGAATCAGATGCAACCCGTCGCTCAGCAAAAGCTCCCCAGGTCTCAAATAGAGTCGCTGCGCTGTCCAGAAGATACGGTTACCAATTCGGTAGGAAACATATCCTTGCGCTGGCTTGGTCAACCGAAATGGCCTTAGCAGATCCAGCTGAATCCCCTTGTAGTGCTCACGCACCACGGGATCGCCAGCCACCTTCGATTTCACTTCATCACGCGTAACCGTGCCGCCAGGCACAACAGAAAACGGAAACACCTTTCTTTTGCTCAGATCAACTTTGAAGTTGTTGGGCAATTCTTCGGCGTGAAAGCTGGCCGCAACCCGGTTTTCGGGCTTCTTTTCACGTGAGCACGAGAAAAGGAGCAGGATCGCAGAAAGGCATAACAGAAGCTTCATCAATAAGGTCTTAGCCTTAGAGTTTAGCGCCAATGCCCGATGGTACAATCCAGCCTTGGTACCAATCTGCCTACTTCAGAGCCAAAACCTGGACGCAATTGTAGTTTCGACTCTCATCCAGATCAGATACTACACAGGTTTTAAGGGCTCAAATGCCCTTCTCCTCATCAGCGACAAAGGCAACATTCTCTTTACGGATCCCCGCTATACGACGCAGGCTAGTCAGGAGTCGAATTGCCCTGTCTCGATCGTTAATGGCCCGCTCTTCAAGGCACTCGCATCAAAGCTTAAGTCACTTAAAGCGAAACGCATCGGCTTTGAGGACACCAAAATCTCCTACACGCTCTATCGTGGACTGACGGAACTGGGTGAGCTGGTCCCCCTCGGCGATGCCATCGAAAAACCTCGTTGGATAAAGACGCCGCAGGAAATCACAGCAATCCGGGCCAGCGTGAAACTAAACTCAATGGCCCTCGATCAAGCCATGAAGCGCTTCAAGGTGGGCATGAAAGAAATGGATCTGGCTGCCGAGATCGACCACCAAATGCGCAAACTCGGCGCCGAAGGTTGCGCCTTCGACACCATTGTTGCCAGCGGGCCTCATTCTGCCCTGCCCCATGCTCATCCCAGAAACGAACGCATCGAAGCTGGCTCTTACCTTTTGATTGACATGGGCGCCTGCCTCAACGGCTACATGAGCGACATGACTCGCACCTTCGGTGTGGCCAGCGTCCCACGCAAGGCAATTCGGATCTACAAGGCTGTACTGGAAGCTCAACTTGCTGCGATTGACGCGGTAAGACCCGGCAAACTCGCTGGCCAGGTACACGCTGCGGCAGTCAAGGTACTCAAAGGCCATGGCCTCGACCAATACTTCATCCACTCAACAGGGCATGGGCTGGGACTCGAAATTCACGAAGCCCCGCGCTTGGGCAAGAAGGACAAAACACCGCTCGAATCTGGCATGGCGATCACGATTGAGCCAGGTGTCTATGAGGCAGGCTTTGGTGGCGTAAGAATCGAAGACACGGTGCTCGTAACGGAAAAGGGAGTTGAGGTTCTCCCAGAGACCCAAAAAGGTTGGACAATAGTAGGTTAGACCCAGCAATGAATATTGAAGAGATTAAAGAACTGATACAGCTCGCCCACGATAGTGGCGTGGCTGAGCTCGAAGTACAGCGTGGCGAACATCGCGTTCGCATCAAGAGGGCCGGACTTGAGCGAGAAGTATTCATCCCCGCGCCTACCGCCCAAACCCCAGCCGCTGCAGTCACTTCTGCCCCCGCACCTTTAGTT
>CAZZGS010000441.1:0-4508 GCA_964653845.1 uncultured Bryobacter sp. | reverse complement strand
GCCATCCCAAGGCTCCCACTGCGAACGCGGAACGGAACCATCCTGATGCGCTGGTACGGAAGCTGCACATCAAGGCCAGCGGCTGCCCCAATTCCTGCGGCCAGCATTGGCTGGGGGACATAGGCTTCTTTGGCAACATGCGCAAAGTGAATGGTCGAGAGATTCCGTATTACCAGATGTTGCTGGGAGGCGGGGTAGACCGCGAGGGCATGCTCAAGTACGGATTTACGATTCAAAGTTTGCCTGCAAAATCTGCACCTGTGGCCGTAACGCGCGTGCTCGACCACTACATCGCCAATCGCCAGCCCGATGAGACTTTCCGCGAATATGTGATGCGGTTCAAAGTGGAAACCTTCAGAACCCTGACTGCAGATCTGGTGAAGCCGATGGATATCGACCCCGATCTATACCTCGACTGGGGTGATACCGAACAGTTCAGCCTGCAACTCGGCCGCGCTGAGTGCGCAGCTTAGGGCGCTAGATTTTTCCCTTCAATTTCGACGCGGCGGCAGAAGCGTTTATCTTCGGCTGATCGTTGCTTACAGCAGCCGCCAAGGCACCCAGTTGTATGGGGATGCTTGTGTCGATCATTTCAAACATCGTCCCGATAGGAAGACCTTCAGCTTCTTTGGTAAAGGTGAGTTCGCGTTCTACAGTGTCGAATTCAATGCGCAGGCAATCCCCGTCTTCAATCTGATCTGTTGCGAGTAGATTGGACAAGGGCTGCACCAGCAGGCGTTCCATGCTGCGTTTGAGGTGACGTGCACCGTAGCGCGGGTCAACGCCCTGTTCGAGGAGAAAAGTCTTGGCTTCGTCGGATACGGCAAAGATAAACTTCTTCTGATTAGCCCCGGCGAGTAACCTCTGCTGAAAGATCGCCAGTTCGATATCGAGAATCCGGCGCAAGTCTTTGTCGGCCAGAGTTTTGAAGACCACAATCTTGTCGAGCCGGTTCATGAACTCTGGGGTGAACTTCTTGCGCGCTGCCTCGACGCCGGTCTTACTTTGCTTCTCACTGCGTCGCTGGATTTCTTCTGCTGCCAGCGTCTCTTTGCTGAGCGAACGGGCAAATCCCATTTTGGGGCTCCCGATCTGGCTCATCTCCGCCGCACCCAGGTTGCTGGTCATGAAGATCATGGCTCGCGAAAAATCCACTTTGCGGTTGTCGCCAAGAGTCAGTACACCCTTGTCCAGAATGCCCAGCAACAAGTTCCAGAGAGCGTCGCTGGCCTTTTCGATTTCGTCAAACAAAACGAAGCTAAGCTTCACATCGTCATTCCAATACTGATTCAACATCTCCTGGCTCAGCAGCGGATGAGTCTCGCGGTGACCCAGATAGCCCGGAGGACTGCCAACCAGCTTGGCAATTTCGTGGCTGTGCTGAAACTCGGCGCAATCGATCTTCACCACTGGACTTGGCCGACGCAACAAACACTCAGCGGCAGCTTCCACCAGACGAGTCTTGCCGGTCCCGGTCGGCCCCAAAAAGAGGAAACTTCCGATCGGCCGCCCCGGCGAACTCAAGCCCGTCGTATACATCTGGAACATGTTCACGATCTGGCCGATCGCGTCGTCCTGGCCGGCAATCAGCTGGCGCAGTCGATATTCAAGATAGGAGGCATCTTTACCTGTACGTTTGGGGTCAAGAGTTGTCCGCATACGTTTCGGCTCCATGCTTAGTCCAAGTATCCGGCGGCCATAGTCTAGTGGGTGCAGCGTCACGTCTTTTTTGCATGCACTTTCGCTGCCACTTTCAACTCGCCATGCCGGACTCGATTTAAGACGCAAATCATCATTCCTCTCTTGTTATTCGGCCCGACCTTGGGAATCTTTAGGACATCAACCTTATACTGGAGGAAATGCCGGACATGAGCTTGTTCTGGTTGCGAATGGCAGCGATTTTGTATGCCGCTGGATTAATTCGCACCCTCTGGACCTTCCTCAAAAATCGTAATTCGGATGAACAAGCAACTCCAGGAGTGGCTGTCATGGGCAGCTTCGCCGTCGGATCGGTGCTCCATCTGGTTTCCATCGTGGAACGTTCTGTTTCAGTTGGACACCTGGCGGTAGACAATTTCTTCGAGTCTGTCAGCCTCTTTGCCTTCCTCCTCGGGTTGCTATACCTCTTTGTTCACTGGCGCTACAGCTTCTCTTCACTGGGGGTATTGCTGTTTCCTGTGGTGAGCCTGTTGACTTGGGTTGCATCCACCGAAAGCCCTATTACCCCGTGGGAGAATCCGCGGGTCAGAAGCGCCTGGCTGATCGTGCACGTCTCGCTCATCCTCTTCGGGATCGCCAGCGTCTGCATAACGGCGGGGGCTTCGCTCTTTTACCTGATTCAGGAACGTAAGCTGAAACGGAAGGACCTCGCCGGTGCATCCCGCCTGCCTGCCCTTGGGATCCTTGACACGATGATTAATCGCGCGATGGGCCTGGGCTTTGTGTTCACGACGCTTGGCGTCATTGCTGGAGCATCCTGGGCCTATGTTGAAAGTGGCACTCGCTGGATGAGTAATGCGAATGTGCAACTTGCGCTCTTCACCTGGTTCTTTTATCTGACAATGATCTTCCTGAGAACCAGTCAAGGCTGGCGCGGCCGTAAGACCGCGTTTATGGCGCTCGGTCTGCTCGGCTTCTCTGCGCTCACCTGGGCAACACACATTGGGCTGAGGACGACACTGGAACGATGAGCCGCATAGTTATCTGCGGACTCAGCCACCGCACGGCCCCAGTGGAAGTTCGTGAAAAAATGGCCCTTCCGGCACCGTCGATTCCGGCGGCTTTGACGGAGTTGAACCTCCAGGCGGGCGTCAGGGAAAGCCTGATCCTGTCCACTTGCAACCGGGTGGAGCTTGCGCTCGCGCTCGATGACTCGGCCAGTCTCAATGACGCGCTTTCACACTTCCTTGAGAAACAGAGCAGCCTCAAGCTCGCTACGGTCGATCCATATCTTTACAAGCTGGAAGGCCGCGATGCGGTTCGTCATCTCTTCCGGGTGGCGTCGAGCCTGGATTCGATGGTGGTTGGGGAGCCACAGATCCTGGGGCAACTCAAGGACGCCTATTCGTTGGCCAAAGAGATGGGGACAGTCAGCAGCCATCTCGATCAATTGGTGACTCGCGCCTTTCATGTGGCAAAGCGAGTGCGCTCAGAAACAGCGATCGGCGAGAGCGCGGTCGGTGTCAGTTATGCGGCCGTAGAACTCGCCCGTGAAATTTTCGGTAACCTGGCGGACAGCAAGGTGATGCTGGTTGGCGCTGGTAAAATGAGCGAACTAGCTGCGCGCCATTTGCGCAATCAGGGTGCCAAGCAGATCTATGTCACGAACCGAACCTACGACCGTGCTGTGGACCTGGCTCGTTTGTTCGAAGGTTGGATCGTCGACTTCGCTACCTTCAGGCAGACTTTGCCCAGTGTCGACATCATCATTACGTCCACCGGATCACGCGAGCCGATCCTCACCAAAGAAGACATGAAGCTGGTGATGAAGGCTCGTCGCAACAAGCCTGTCTTCATCGTCGATATCGCAGTCCCGCGCAACGTTGAACCCTCCGTAAACGAGCTCGACAACGTCTTCCTTTACGACATCGATGACCTGCAGAAGGTAGTCGATCGGAACATTCGTGGCCGTGCAGAGGCAGCCGAACATGCCGCGCGAATCATCGAAGAAGAAGTGCACTGGCTTGAGAGCCGGATGCGCGAGCGTGAAGTCTCACCCGCGATCGTTAGTCTGCAGGGGAAGCTCGAAGAGGTGCGCGCCGCCGAGCTTGAGCGCTACCGCACCAAGATGGGCCCGCTCAGCACAACTCAGGAAGAAGCCCTTGAGGCCATCACTAGAGGAATCATCAACAAGATCGCCCACGGGGCGATCGCCGAACTACGCCGGCAAGGTGCACAGGGCGACCCAACGGTGTCGCTTGAGATGATTCGCCGCATCTTCCGTCTGGAGTCTAATTCATGATCACAATCGGATCGCGCGGCTCTATGCTGGCGCTCTGGCAGGCCAACCATGTGCAGGCACTGCTGCGCACGCAAGGGATCGAAGCCCGCATCGAAGTCATTCACACCACCGGCGACAAGATCACAGACGTGCCACTGGCCAAGCTTGGGGCTCAAACCTCTACCAAGGGTCTATTCACCAAAGAGCTTGAGGACGCGCTGCTGGACGGTCGCATTGACATCGCAGTGCACAGCCTGAAGGACATGCCAACCGAGTTGCCGGAAGGCCTTGAACTGGTCGCCGTGCCTGAGAGAGAAGATCCTTTTGATGCGATCATCGGCAGCACTCTCGAAGACCTTCCACACGGAGCCCGCGTCGGCACCAGTGCACTGCGTCGTCAGGCACAGCTTATGGTTCTCCGTCCGGATCTTGATATCCAATCGATCCGCGGGAACCTCGACACACGATTGCGGAAGCTGGATGAAGGCCAATATCAGGCCATAGTACTTGCCTGCGCCGGTTTGCGCCGGCTGGGTTGGTCTGGTCGCATTGCAGAACGATTTGATGC
>CAZZGS010000440.1:1653-4510 GCA_964653845.1 uncultured Bryobacter sp. | reverse complement strand
CTTTTAATGGGGCTGGGGATACGATTACGCCGACGGTGATTAATGTGTTTTGCTACTGGGTGTTTCAGTTGCCTCTGGCGAATTATCTGGCCGGGCAGATGGGGCCGAATGGGGTGTTTACCGCAGTGACGCTGACCGAGAGTATGATTGCGGTTTGTGGGATTTTGGCGTTTCGGATGGGCAGATGGAAGAAGGCCCGGATCTAGTTGTAACGCTCCTTCGTGCTGTGGCTACATATAGCTACAATTAGGCCATGGAGACTGGCATACGCGAATTGAAAGACAACCTCAGCCGGTACATCAGGCGAATGGAAGCGGGGGAAAGGGTTGTAGTGACAGCCCATGGACGGGTTGTAGCGGAGCTTGTTCGACCAACTGCGGATCGTTCAAACCGGCCGAGCCAGTTCGACCAAATGATTGCTTCTGGCGTGATCATCCCGCCTATTGAAGGTGGCGACCCGCTGCAAGCCTGCCCGGAGATTCGTCTGGCTCCGGGAACGGGAGCCGCGCTAATTGACGACGACCGTAACGAAGCGTAAGCCGGTTGCTTTGAGCCGAACGCGACCGGCCGGTGCTGCCACCGGTACGGTTGTGGCTGATGAAATTCCTACGAAGCGTTACATCGAGTCCAGCGCCTTGGTAGCGGCCTTGCTTGAAGGCGACCCGAAGGCCAAGGTTTCGATTCGTGCGCATGGCGATCGTGTCACTTCCGCTCTAACGGTGGCTGAAACCAGCCGGGCAGTACTGTGCGCCCGCATCTCGGGACGGATCACAGTTCAGCAGGAACGTGCGGCAATATTCACCCTGAAGCAGTTCACTCGGCGTTGTCATATCGTAGCTGTCACTGAAGCGATTCTCGCCCACGCCGGACGTCCATTCCCGATAGAACCGATCCGTACCTTAGATGCAATTCATCTGGCGACCGCTCAAGCGTTGGGGGATCCTCCGGCTCTTGTGGCCATAGTCACACGCGACGTTCGAGTGCGTGAGAATGCTGAAGCGCTTGGCCATCCAGTGGAATGATGCGCTACCAGTTGCGGAGAGTGGTTGAGATTAGTTCTTCGACCTTGGCTGAGACTTCGGGGTCGAATTCCATTTTGAGGTGGGGGTTGACGATGAGGCGGTGTACGAGCGGCCACTCGCTGGTGTCAATGAGTTTATTGCGTGGATAACTGTAGCGCCAGTTGCCCAGGATTCGAGTCTTTTTTGAGTCTTCTGGTTTGATCCTGGATTGGCCGCGGATAGGGCCGAAGTCGCGCTGGTAGAGGTTGGCGGCTTCCTTTACGTTAGAAGGGACTTTGCCGTCGCGGATACCGACGCTGTCGATCTGCACGTTGAGGCGGACAGGGATTTGTTGCTTCTTAAGCCAGCGGCAGAGGTTGATGGTGGCTGCGCCGCCGAGGGATTGGCCGTAGAGGATGAGGCGGGCTTGTAGTCGCTCTTGTTTGTCCAGAGTGCCGTCGTGGTTGGTGTCTAGTTGTTCTGTGATGTGCTTCTTTGCGAGGTCGAGGTGATGGTTGCCGAAGGTGGCGAAGGTGGTGTCCGGGAAGCGTTGAAATTCGAGGTGAGTGGCGATGCGGCGGGTGATGGTCCAGGGGGCGTCTGCCGGTTCCCAGCCGCCGGCTATGCCGAGGACGAGGGTTTGTGCGGGGGCGGAAAATGCGAACAAAAAAAGGAGCCCGCGCAGGAGGGAGCGCGCGGGCTCAAGGAGTAAACAAGGAGTTGGAAACAGACCTGATCTCATAGCCCTTAAGGGATGTCAGGATTTACTTTTCAACCGTCAGATGGTTGGTGACGCTAAAGACACCAGCCACTTGGTTGGCGAAGAGCCCAGCCAAATTTTTGTCCATCTCGTTCATGACTACGCCGGCAAGTGTGACGTCGCCATTTTTGACGATGATGCGTACCGGTGGGATGGCGCCCAGGGTATAGCGGCCGAGAGAGGCCTGGCTGAAGATGGTGCGGTAGACGTCGATGCGGATACGGTCGTCATTGGGCGAAAGAGGGAGGACCTCGATGTTGTTGACGACTTCTTCCACACCTGGAATTCGCTTGACTACGTTAGCTGCGGAGCTGGCGAGAACGGGTCGTGTAACTTGCCCGTTGAGGGTAACTTTGCGGCCATCGAGAGAGTAACTCATCTGATCGAATACGCCGAAGAAGGGGAGCGTGACGAGCTCGTGACGGATCTTGTTAGCCAGCCGCTGCTCGTCCGTAAGCGTAGTGGATAGACTTGCGCTAAAGAGAGGAGTGGTGGCCAGGATGGTTGCAAATAATGCAGTGAAAATGGCGTTTTTCATGTTCTTGGCCTTTCGTACTACCTGCTCGATTGGATGCAGGCACTAATTAGAACGTTTCGAAAATCGGAATGGATGTGTTATGGGCTGATGGATTGTTGGGAGCGATTCGGATATCCTGCCAAGGTGAATCCTTTTCGCTTTTTGCTAATTCCTGCGATGATGATGGCTGCTCAGAGTTTTGGCTTTGGGCAGACGCCGGTGTCGGAAGAGTCTCCGTTCCTGTTTCGTAATCCGTCGCTGAGCCGCACACAGGTGGTGTTTGAATATGCCAATGATTTGTGGACTGCACCGAGGGCTGGGGGTATAGCGAGCCGATTGACTACGGGTGTGGGGATCGAGCGATTGCCGATGTTTTCGCCTGATGGCAACTGGATCGCCTTTAGCGGAGAGTACGACGGGAGTGTGGATGTTTTTGTTGTGCCCGCTATGGGTGGTGTACCGAAGCGATTGACCTGGCATCCCGGACAGGAGACGCCGGTAGCGTGGACGCCGGACGGAAAAGAGATTGTTTTTGCTTCGTCGAGGGCTTCAAACAGCCCGCGCTATGCGAAGTTGTTT
>CAZZGS010000440.1:0-1643 GCA_964653845.1 uncultured Bryobacter sp. | reverse complement strand
GTTGTTTCGAGTGTCAACACAGGGTGGCCCTGAGACTGCGCTGCCGCTGCCGGAAGGTTATGAAGCGGCATTCTCGCCGGATGGGAAGCGCCTAGCCTATGTGCCGATGGCGCGGGCGTTTGCGGCGTGGAAGAAGTATCGCGGTGGGATGACTACGCCGATCTATATTGCCGACCTTGCGACTTCGAAGGTGGAGCGCGTGCCTCGAGATAACTCGAATGATTTTTGCCCGATGTGGGTGGCGGGAAAGGTGTGGTTCCTGTCGGATCGCGAAGGCGCGACGACGTTGTTCTCTTATGATCCGCAGTCGAAGAAAGTATCGCGGGCACTGGAGAATCAGGGGCTGGATTACAAGTCTGCTTCGGCCAGTGGAGATGCGATTGTACTGGAGCAATTTGGAGGGCTGCGTATTTTCGATCCAAAGACGGGTAAGGCGACGCCGCTGAAGGTGAGTGTGGCTGGGGACCTGGCTGAGGTGCGCGAGAAGTTTGTAAAAGTGGGTGAAGGTTTGAGCAGCCCTGGACTTTCGCCGTCGGGAGTGCGCGCTCTGTTTCAAGGGCGGGGCGAGGTGATCACTGTGCCCGCCGATAAAGGGGATGCGCGGAATTTGACGCAGACGACGAATGCGATTGAGCGGTATCCGGCGTGGTCGCCGGATGGGAAGTCGATTGCATATTTCTCGGATGTGTCGGGTGAGTACGAATTGCATGTGCAGCCGCAGGATCAGTCTGGGCCAGCCAAGAAGATTCGTATCGAAGATCGACCGGGATATTATTACGCGCCGGTGTGGTCGCCGGATAGCAAGCGGGTTGCGTTTCGGGATGCGCATTTGCGGGTGTGGATGGTAGAGATCGAGAGTGGCAAGGCGAGTGTGGTGGATACGGATCGTTATTGGGGAAGGCCGTTTGAGCCGGTGTGGTCGCCCGATTCGAAGTGGATTGCTTACGCCAAGACGTTGGCTAATTACATGGGTGCGGTGTATGTGTATAACCTGGCTGAGGCCAAGGCAACTCAGATTACGGACGGGATGAGCGATGCGCGAAACCCGGTTTGGGATCGGGACGGGAAGTATATGTACTTTACGGCTTCTACCGATTCCGGACCGTCTTTGCAGCCGGATATTCAGAGTGGTGCACGTACTTCGACGAGCAGTATTTATCTGGTGGTGTTGTCCAGGACAGAGCCCTCGCCATTTACGCCGGAGAGTGATGAGGAGAAGGTGGTGGAAGAGAAGAAGCCGGCTGCCGGTGGGCCTGCCGCTGCGAAGACGGTGGAAGTGAAGATCGACTTTGAGAATATCCTGCAACGGGTGCTGTCGATGCCGATGCCGAGCCGTCGCTATACCGGGCTGATGGGCGGAAAGGCCGGGACGCTGCTGGCGCTTGAGCTTCCGACCGTAAGCGGATTTGGGCCTCCGGCACTGACGGTGCATCGCTTTGATATGAAAGAACGACGGGCTGATGTGCCGTTCAGTGGGGTGAGCCAATTTGTGATGGCTCATAACGGCGAGAAGGTGTTGTACCGGCAGGGACCCGGTTGGATGATCGGAAGCATT
Source organism: uncultured Bryobacter sp. (assembly GCA_964653845.1). Classification (GTDB taxonomy): domain Bacteria; phylum Acidobacteriota; class Terriglobia; order Bryobacterales; family Bryobacteraceae; genus Bryobacter. The sequence goes on along the minus strand of CAZZGS010000440.1, from coordinate 88 downwards.
CGGCCGATGCCGCCGCGTGCGGCCGGACCGCCTGCACCGATGGCTGCTGCTGCAGGGCCGCCCGGGGCGCCGCTGCGGACTGCGGATC
>CAZZGS010000439.1:0-4517 GCA_964653845.1 uncultured Bryobacter sp. | reverse complement strand
ATCTTGATCACTTCGCCGCCAATCATGGCGTAATCGCCCACCTTGAGGGCGTTCCATGAATTGATACGGATGCCTCGGGTGGCGCTGTCGTGATCGCGCAGGGTGGTCGTAGTTTCCCAGACTGGACGTACAACAGCACGTTCAATCGACTTGCCCTGCATGTCGAGCACTTCGAGGAAGGAATCTACGTCGCTACCGGCGCGGCGGGCGTCGATCTCGAAAACCAATTCTTCGCCGCGTCGCGCATTGAAACGATAGCGGGCGGTATCGCTGAGCTTGCCGTTAACCGTGAGAGGGAAGCTGAGGTTATTTACGCCTTCGGCTTCAGGATGCTGGCCGAGTTCGAGGCGCACATCATTGAAGGCTTTACCAGGGCGGAGCATCACCGCAAAGGCGTCGCGTTCGCTTGGCTCTCCCTTAACGGCAATCTTCGCGTCGGAGATGTTGATGCCCTCAAGGGTTACGTTTGCAGTTTTGCCCTTCTGTACCCCAAGAGGATAAACACCGGTGATGACAGTGAAGTCACCGGCCTTGAGGCGATAAAAGTGGCTGGCACGGCCACTCTGTTGGAAGTCACTGATCTGGACGTAGTATGTGCCTTCTTTGTCGAAGCGGTGGGCGAAGATGCGAACGCTTTCGCCGCCATCCTGGCCGAATTCGGCGGCGATACTTTGGTCTTCGCGCAGGATACGCACGATCGGCTGCAGTGAGCTACCAAGCATGGTTGCGCCGTTCTCGAAGACCACCTGTTGACCTGCACGCACTTTGATCTTGTAGGTATCGACATCGCCATTGCGGCTGATGGCACCCGTGAAGATGGCGGGCAGGTAGACTTCGGGCGCATTGTCGACGGTGTCGTTGGGCTCCATGTCGCCCGCCTCACCGAAGAAAGGCTCGACGAGGAAAGTGCCCACCGGGCTTGTGCCGAGTGGCGTAAGAATCCGAAAGTTGACAGGGCCGATTTTTGCTTCGGTTGAGATGTCGATCTCAACAGTCACCTGATTGCGGGCCGGGATCTGACCCAGCTCAATTGAGGATGCGCCACCATTGGCGCCCAGACGAACCTCAGCCTGATCCGGCAGCTCCTTGATTCGCAGGATCTTGCCAGTGATGCCCTTTTCACTGAAGTAGATGGCAGAGGCCTTGGCGAGGTTGAAGCCTTCTACCTCCATCTCCACTGTCATGCCACGGGCGATACCAAGAGGCGCGACGCGGGCGATGGTGGGAGGCGTCGTGCGCTGTGCCTGGCCCATCAAGAGGCCTGCGCTTAGGATTGCGATTGAGATCAGTTGCTTCATGGCTTCACCTCAGTGATTAAGAGACTTCCGTTCATGCGGCCCAGCGCTACGCGCGAGCCATCGGGTGAGTATTCAACGGCGTAAGCCCAGTCGGGCTGGCCGCCCAGCATCTTGAGTTCGCTCAAGTCTGAAGCTCGAAAGAGTTTCAGACTGCGGTCTGCAGAGCTTGAGAGTAGAGTCTTGCCGTCGCGGCTCCAGACGATCTTGAGAATGGCGTCTTCGTGAGCGATCATCGAAACCTCGAGGGTGGCGCCCTTTTCTTCGAGCAGCCAGACGCGAATGGTTTTGTCCTGACCCGCAGCGGCTACACGCTTGCCATCGGGCGAGATCGCAATCGAGTTCACCCCGTCGGTGGGTTCACTCATCGTAAAAAGTCGCTCGCCGGTTTCGGGGTTCCAGACCTTGATCGAGCGGTCGGATGCACCGCTCACCAGCCGCTTGCCGTCGGGGGTAAAGGCGAGGGCGTAGATGGCGTCGATGTGGTCTTTGAGAGTGCGGATCTCTTTGCCGGTAGCAGCGTCCCATAGCTTGATCAGCTTGTCGTAGCTGGCGGTGGCGATCGTCTTGCCGTCTGGCGAGATCGCGACGCCGTAGATGCAATCGGAGTGGCCACTGATGGTGGCTTGAAGGCTTCCGTCGGCCTTCCAGATCTTGACTTCGCCTTTGCGAGCGGGCAAGCCGCCGGCAGCAACGAGAAAGCTGCCGTCTTTGCTCCAGGCAACTGCACGCACGGCGTCGGCGTGGCCGATGAGCTGAGCCGTTTCGTTCTGGCCGGTTGGGTCCATGAGGCGGACGATCTGATAGGCACCGAGGGCAATGGCCTTGCCATCAGGGCGCCAGGCGAGCGAGTAAATCTGCTGGGGCTTGGTGATGGGCGCGGCAGCACCATCGTCGATCCATTCCCGGATGGCTTCAGCTTCTTCGTCGGGCATCACTTCATTCGAAAAAGGCATGCGGCCAATGTCGGGGGCCTTGCCCACGACACTCAAATAGAGAGTGCTTTCTTTCGACTTGCCCGGCACCAGGATCGGCCCATTATTGCCACCCTTGAGAAGGCCATCCCAGGTCTCGAGGTTAAGCGAGCCCATGGTGGCGGTGGCGGAATGGCATCCGGTGCAACGCTTCTCGAGGATCGGCTGGATGTCGCGCGTGAAATCCTTTGAGGCGCTTAACGGCACGCAGAGGCAGAAGGCAAGCAGTTCTCGTTTCATTGGTTGAAGAGGAACTCCTTGCTGGTCAACAGTGCCCACATGAGATCTTCCGCACCCTGGCGACGGGATTGCAGCAGAGCTTCTGTGGTGCCCTTTTCAAGACGCGAAGCTTTGAGCAGTTCAACTGCCCGTTGCTTCTCGGTCTCGCTTGGGAAGCGGCCAAAGGCAGACAGGTAAACCTGTTCGATCATGCGGCCATCACTCACGCCAAGCTTCAAGAAGAGGTTGACTGCACCATTTGGGTTCATCAGTTTTCGGTTGAGAGTTTCGCCGTTGATGACGTGGAGGGCCTGGGCGATGCTTGGGTCGCTCGAACGTTCGCCGGCGTCACAGATGACACGCTTGGGACGCCCGAAAACATTGAGAAATTCGCTCTTCACCTGCACATCGGGCAGTTGCATGGCGCGTGTCCCTGCCGCATAACCGTCAAAGGCCGTGGGGACGCCGGTAACCTGGCTCATCGAGTCCAGCAGCACCTCGGCCGGCAGGCGCTTCAGAATGTAGTGAGAGTAGTATTTGCCATCGCTCTGGTTTGAGGCGTTCGGTTCGCTGGATAGCTGATAAGTGGAGCTATTCATGATGGTTCGGATCAAGCGCTGGACGTCGAAGTCTTTGGTGAAGTCGACGACAAGGGCATCGAAGAGGTCGGCATTGGAGGCAGGGTTGGTCGCGCGGACATCATCGATCGGATCGGTGAGGCCACGGCCCATGATGCTGCCCCAAACCCGGTTGACCAGGTTGCGGGCGAAGAACTGATTCTTTGGTGAAGTGAGCCACTTGGCAAAGTGCACGCGGCGGTCTTCTGTCGAGTCGAGACTCATCTCCGTGCCGTCCAGAGGGGTAGGGTTGAGTGGCTTGAGCAGGCGAGGGTGATTGACGTCACCACTGGTGCGAGCGAATACCACGGTCTCACCCATCGTGTTGCCGTTCTTTAGGCCCACGCGGGCGAAGAGGTTGACCATCTGGTAATACTGCTTCTGGGTCCATTTCTCGAGCGGGTGATTGTGGCAACGGGCGCAGGTGAGGCGCTGGCCAAGGAAGGCCTGAGTGATGTTTTCGGTAAGGTCGATCGGATCCTTGTGGAGGACGAAATAATTGAGTGCACCGTTCTGGCGGGTGCTACCTGAGGAGGTAATGATCTCGGTTGCAAACTTGTCCCACGACTTGTTCTGTTTGACGCTGTCGCGGATGTAGTTGTAGAAGCTTTGCATGCCCACAGCCCCGAGCTTGCGGGAGCTGACGAGCATGAGGTCGCTCCACTTGTAGGCCCAGTAGTCGGTGAACTCTTCTTTGTTGAGGATGTATTCGATGAGCTTTTCGCGCTTGTTGGGGCTCTTGTCGGCGAGGAAGTTTTCAACCTCTTCGGCACTGGGCAGAATGCCGGCGGCATCAAGGAAAGCGCGGCGGACAAACATCTCGTCAGGGGCAATCGGTGAGGGCTCGATGCTCAGGCTCTTGAGCTTGGCAACCACCAGATCGTCGACATAATTGCTACGCGTGATGCGAGTGTATTTGTCCGGGCTGACCTCGGTCGTAAACGGGACGGCGAGGCGCGTGTAAAGAACCTTGCTTGAGTACCAGACAGTGATAGCAGCTTCGCCGTGGCCAAGCATCTTGACGCGGCCGGTACCGTCATCGACTTGAGCGACGCCTTCGTCGTTGGAGCTATATTTCGCCCAGCGGGTGACGTCTTCCATACGGCCGTCGCTGTACTTAGCGCGTACGACAAGCTGTTGCTCAGACCCGTTCTTGAGGATGGCGCTCTTGGGGAAGACTTCGAGGTCTACTACTTCCACGTCGGCAGCCGATGGTGCCGGTGCGCCGCCTTCGATCCATTCGCGGATAACGCGGTATTCGAGCGAGTTCTTCTTGAGCAACTGGCCGCCACCGTGAGGGATGCTGAAGCTGGCTTTCTGCAGAAGCAGGCTTTTCTCGGGGTCGGCAAGGACGACGCGGCGGCCTTGGCTTGAGCGTGTGATAACGTCGAAATCGACTTCCGGATCGTAGC
>CAZZGS010000438.1:3729-4523 GCA_964653845.1 uncultured Bryobacter sp. | reverse complement strand
GTGTTCGTAGACGTTGGAGAGCAGGCAACCGTTGGGGATGTCGTTTGAGTCGCTGTGGGGGACTCCAGCGCCGGGGATGAAAACCGCTTTGAGGTTGCGGGCGAGAGCGCGCCATTCGGGTTGGAAGTTGCTGGTGAGGATGGCGTCGGCACCTCGGAGTTCCTTCCGAAGCCAGGAGTCATCGCCCCATTCGCCTTCGATCTCCCACTGCGTGTCGATGAGCTTCTTGAGTAGTGGTTCGAAGTAGGCGAAGGCGGGGTCGTAGATGATGAGTCGCATGTGGGCTAGATTGCGGGTTGACGTTTGAGGTCCCAGATGTTTGCGCTGCCGCCGAGGAGTTTGGACTCGAGGGCGCGACTGCCGTGTTCCTGGAAGAACTGATACTCGGATTCGGCGATAGGGATTGCCTGGAGGAAGCGGATGGTGAGGGGACCCATTGCGGCTGGCTTGAGCTGGGGAAAGCTCCAGTGAATTGCATCGACGAAGTAGAGATGTGGCACGGATGCTTTGGGGTACCACTCGTGGAGGCAGTCCTGGATGACGTTTCCTGCGGCGAGGTACTTCTTTGTTCGCATGATGCGGAAAGCAGCGGATGCAAGGACTTCGCGGCATCCCTCTTTATTGGTCTCAAAAATGCCGACCAGTTCGAGCCGCTGGGTTTCCGGGATCTTGAGGGCCGTGAGTGGAGTGCGCCAGAGGCCGATGGTTGCGTGTGAGGATAGCTCAGGTTCAGGGTGGCCGGAGACGCTGAGCACGGTGGTTTCATACTTGCGAGCTACATGACTGATGCGCTG
>CAZZGS010000438.1:0-3719 GCA_964653845.1 uncultured Bryobacter sp. | reverse complement strand
GAAGGGTGGGTGGGCCGCCAAAGGCGTTGGCAAGCAATCTTTCGATGTGCTTGTCCTCGCTTACGATCTCTGGCTTATTTGGCTCCATCTGTCTAACTATCGTAGCGTTTCGACTTATGCAGGAAGAATTGGGCTTTTCTTTCTTTTGCAGAAGTGCATTGAGCAAGGCCCACAAATCTGTGAAGTTGTGGTTATGGAAGCATTTGCTCTAGGCGACCAGACGGGGAGTGAGATACCACTTCAAGGTGCCGTGAGGTTGGGTTGAAAAGCCTTCGAGGTCGATACGGAGGATGGCTCCTTTTTTGAAGTCGACGCGGAGGCTGCTGGAATTGAGGATCAGGGATGCTGCGCTGCTGAGAAGGGGTTCGTGGGAGACGATCAGGAGTCTGGGTTCCGACTTGTGCATGCGGACTTCTTCCCACAATTCGTTGGGGTGGGCGTTGGGGACGAAGGCGCTGGACTGGAGAATTTCTGTTTTGTAGTCAAGAGATTTGGCAGCGATGGCAGCCGTTTCGATGGCCCGCTTGTAGGGGCTCGATAAGATCAAAGTAGGGCGCAATTCAGCCTGGGCGGCTACTTTGAGAATCTCGCGGAGTTTGCGTTTTCCGTCAGTTGTGAGGGCGCGGTCTGCGTCTCGTCCAGAGGAGGACAGGTCTTCAGCGATGCCGTGCCGTAAAAGATAAAGTTCCATTTGACCTTGAAGCCTTGTGTATCAATATTACGATGAAAGCTGTGTCAATTTCGCGACGAGATCTGGCGGGGATGGCTTTGGCGAGTTCCATTGTGATGGTCTTCTGTTCCATTGCGGCGAGCCAAATCCTGCTGGGCCTGGCGCTGGCGCTGTTTTTGTCTTTGAAAGAGAAGCTGGAGTGGCCGGTGGGGATGGGGTGGGCGGCGGCGTTTCTTGGCTTGACGCTGGTGGCGGCGTTGGTGAGTGGAGACGCGCGGAGTGCGCTGCCGCAGATCAAGAAACTCTATCTCTGGACATTACTACCGCTGGGGGCAACGTTGCTGGCGCGGGGATTCCCTCGCGGGGCTATCGTTTGGCCCGTCTGTCTTGTTGCGGGGGCTTCCGCATTGTGGAGCTTTTGGGAATACTACTCGAAGTGGCAAGCTGCGATTGCGGCGCATCAGGATTTTTACCTTGCTTATGTAGCCGATCGGATCACGGGGTTCATGAGCCACTGGATGACCTTTGGTGCGCATATGATGATTGCGTTCTCGCTGGCAGGTGCGGTGCTGCTGTTTACGAGGCAGAGTTTGTTGCGCCGAGTAGGGCTGGTGGTTTTGCTGGGTGTGTTTGGAGTGGCGATTCTGTTGGGACAGACTCGATCGATCTGGCTTGGGGTGGGGTGTTCTGCGGCAGTTCTGATGGCGTGCTGGCGGCCATGGTCTTTGTTGTCACTGCCTGTGGGGGTGGTTCTGATTTATCTGGTTGCACCGGGGGCGATCCGTAGCCGAATGGAAAGTATTGTACGGCCGCATGGGGAGGTGGATTCCAACGCTCATCGCGAAGTGACTCGCGAGGTTGGATGGAGGATGATTGCGGCGCATCCCGTGTTGGGGCTTGGGCCTGAGGGGCCGGGCAAACACTTTCGTGAATATCTGACGGCTGAGCGCGCGGCGAAGCCGCTGCCTGATGGCTACTACGGCCATTTGCACAATCTCTACTTGCAGTATGCGGCTGAGCGCGGATTGCCGGCGCTTCTTTGTTTCTTCGTATTTGTTGGCTTGAACGTGCGGTCTTGGATGAGGCGGCCGTCGGCGATCCGGTACTTTGCACTGGCGGCGATGGCGGGCCTGGCGGCGAGCGGGCTCTTTGAACACAATCTTGGGGACTCTGAAGTGTTGACGCTCTTTCTGGCCTTGTTCGGGCTTGCGGCTGTGCGAAAGGACGAATTGTGATTCCGGCTCGTTACTTTCCGCTGCGGCAGCCGGAATATGAGTTGCGGATTGGTGCGACACCGCTGTCTTCGGTGGCGGAGATCTTTGAGGCCGATGAGGAGTTGGATGTCGAGCTTGGGCTGAAGCGCGAGTGTATTGCTTTTGATGAGACTTACTACTGCCAGGCGTTGCCTGAGTCTGGCGAGGCGCAATTGGAGTTGGTGGAGTGGATTCGTAGTTCGAGCGGAGTGAGTGTTGATTTCGTAGAGCGATGTCCGATGCTTGGGGCAGGGAATGGTGTGCAGGAGGATCTGCTGATTCTGGATGCAAAGCAGCCAGGACTGCGGCTGATTGCGGGGCACCTTTGCTTTGCCAATGCATGGTGTCTTAATGACAAGATGGGGCGGCCGTTTATGGAGATACATGGGCCGGTGCCGGACTTTGACAAGACGATTGGGCCGTCTAGTGAGAAGCTGCTGGAGCGGTTAAAGCCAGGCAGGCCTGTTTCACGATTGAACTGGGCGGTGAAGTCGACGGGGCAACTGGATCTGACTTCCCGATGGGATGGACAAGTTGCTGAGTGGAATCTGGAAGTCGATGCAGGCAATGCGGGAGCCCGTTGCTGGATGAGGGCCGAGAGGCAGACGTTGAGTTTGCTTGAGCAGAGCCGGACAGTTTTGTTTACGGTACACACTTACACGCAGACGGTGGAGAGTCTGACGCTTGAGCAGCAGAAGATTCTGTTGGGTGTATTGCGGACTTGCCCGCAGGATATGTTGCGCTACAAGGGGATACTTCCTTTTGCGGCACCGCTGGTGGATTGGCTTGCTTTACATTGCGAGGGCTGAGTTTACGAAGGATTACATACACTTGAAGCTGCGGCGCGCTCATGTTTGTTCTGTACTACTGCGATCACCACGATATTCCTTTGCCCGGTGGGCATAAGTTTCCGATGGAGAAGTACAGGCTGATTCGACAGAAGCTGGAGCGCGAGCCGCAGTTTCGATTTGCGCCAGGGCCGATGGCACGGCGTGAAGATTTGTTGCGGGTGCATGATGCGGCTTACGTTGATGCGTTTCTGAGCGGCACCCTTGGCGAAGCGCAAATGAGAAGGATTGGCTTTCCACAGGTGCCGAAGTTGATTGCGCGAAGTTTGTCGAGTGTGGGTGGTACGGTGGCTGCCTCCCGGCGAGCGCTGGTTGAAGGTTGGAGTGGGGTGCTGGCCGGCGGTACACATCATGCGTATCGCGATTTTGGATCTGGCTTTTGTGTGTTGAACGATATTGCGGTGGCCGCGCAGACTTTGCTGGACGAGGGATTGGTAAGACGGGTGGCTGTTGTGGATCTCGATGTGCACCAGGGGGATGGGACTGCTTCGATCTTTGCCGGGCGGCCTGAGGTCTTTACTTTTTCTGCGCATGGACGCCATAATTTTCCGTTTCGCAAACAGACTTCGAGTCTGGACCTTGAGTTTGAGAACGGCACTGCAGATGCGGAGTATCTTGATGCGGTTGAGAAGGTGCTGCCCCGGGCATTTGAGTTTGGGGCCGATATTGTTTTTTATCAGGCAGGGGTGGATGCGTTGGCATCGGATCGGTTGGGGAAGTTGTCGATGACGGCCTCAGGATTGAAGCAGCGGGACGAGATGGTGTTTCGTATGGTTGCTGCCGCTGGAGTGCCTTGTGTTGTGACTCTGGGTGGGGGGTATGCCAAGCCTATTTCCGATACAGTTCAGGCAGCGGTAAGTACTTACCGTAGTGCGGCTCAGATTTTGCGGGCGATGTAGGCCACGTTTTCCCGGCCATCGAGGGCGATGCTTTTGGGCAGATCGCGAC
>CAZZGS010000437.1:0-4532 GCA_964653845.1 uncultured Bryobacter sp. | reverse complement strand
GCGTCAACGACCTCGGCCCCTTGGGCAAAACCTGGAGCCAGAACACAGTCTCCTTCGACGGCAAACACCTCTTCCACCGCACCGCCAAAGAACGAATCGCCATCGGCCCCGAGTTCAAGTAGCAAACAGCCAGAAACAGAATGAACAAGCCCGTTCTTGGCGAGGTATGGCACGATTGGCCTCAAATTCTTCAAAGAACTATCATGGAGAGCGAGACGACGTTGAGATGCTTCAGCTACCCACGAATCCAAGAATCGTTTTCACTCCTCGATTCTTTTTAGCCACAGGCTATAGCTATGCATTCATCTGGTGCCAAAGCGGATTGAGCCGAATCCGATCATTCAAAGAAACTCACGCTCGTTCGGAGCGATCTAACATTTCGACAGGAGAATACGCAAATGTTTCGAATTTTGACCCTCATATCCTATATTGGGTGCACGCTGGCCGCAGATTTGAATTCAGGAATGGAAAAGTTCCGCAACCGGGATTACGCCGGGGCGGCGCAGGAAATGCGCGCCGTGCTGGAGTCGGAGCCCGACAACACAGAAGCAAAGCGGGTGCTAGGACTGTCGCTGGTGCGCCAGGGCAAGAGCAGTGAGGCTATAGAGGTGCTCGAAGGCGCTAAAGAGTCTGCAGCGGACGTTCAGCTTGCACTCGCGGCCGCATACGCAGGCCAAAAACGTTACGACGATGCCGAGCGCACTATCGAGGCGGCGGCTGAGGCGAAGAGTGATCACGACGAACTGCCTTTTTATCGGGGCATGCTGAAAGTGTTGAAGAAGCAGTATCGAGAAAGCGTACCTGACCTTGAGGCTGCGATTCAAAAAGACCCTGAAAACGCCTACGCGTATTACTACGCTGGCCTTGCCTACAGCAATACCAAGAGGCCCGACAAGATGATGAGCGCTTTCAACAACTTTCTCAAGTTGGAGCCGAACGCGCCCGAGTCAGCCAAGGTTCGATCGTTCATGAGATCCAGCCGGTGAAGTTGAGGATTGAAATTTGCGTCTAAAGTATCTACGCATTGCCGGTTTAACCATTGGTGGCATCATCATTGGCGGTATCGCGCTGCTTCATACTCCGCCGGCCAAGCAGATGGCGCTTGGCCGCTTGCAAAGCGTGTTGGCGGCTCAGGGCATTCGCTTTCGAGCCTCAAGTCTCGATTTCAACCTTCTCAACCTAAGTGCTTCGCTCAGAGGCGTGGTAATTCAACCCGAAGGCTCCTTGCCCCCGCTAGCGAAGATTGAAATCGTCGACCTACAGTTGTCACTTCGCGATCTCATTCTGGGCCATTTTGTCGTGACAAATGCGGTTTTGCAGAAGCCCGAGATCTGGCTGGTGATTGATGCCAATGGGCTGACCAACCTTCCCAAATCGAAGGGTTCGCAGGGCGAAGCGTTTGACTATCTGGTTCAGAGCGCGGCGTTGAATGAAGGTTCGATCGTAGTGGACGATCGGCGCGACGGATTGAAAGTGGTTTTGCCGCAATGGGACGTTCGAGTGGCGGGCAGCAGATTAACCAAACGGCATCGGATGGAATTCACAACCGGAAAAGACGGGCTGGCGGACTATGGCGACAGGGTTTATGCCGTCCAATCGTTGCAAGCAACTCTCGATGTAGGCAAGAAGGATGCAAAGCTTGAGCGCGTAGCTTTGCGAACAACCGGGCTTTCTCTGGACGGTTCGTTGCATGTATTGGATTTCGAGAAGTTGGGGCTGGACGGAAAGTTCAGAATTTCGGGGGAAGTGGATCGGTTTCTTGCCGACGCAGGCGGGCGGGTTAATGCAGATGTATTGATTCGAGGCACCGCTGTTTCGCCCGAGGTGAGTGCGCGTTTAATTGCTCTTGACGGCTCATGGCAGAAGTACCGGAATATTGAGCTTGCCGGAGACTTCACTTATGACGGGCAGCGAAAACTGGTATTGGGTAAAGGCTTAACGGTGAAGTCTCCATTGGGCAATTTGAGTGGGGATGGTCAAGTGGCTCTGGGCGGAGGTACGAGTACTTTTGCGGGGACATTTGAGCGGCTGAGATTGAATGGATTCGTCACAGGATTGGCCAGCACTGCGAGTGGAAATGTTCGGGCGCAATGGGAGGCGCTGAATTTCACGACGGCGACTGGAGACGCTAACATTCGACTCGTGGGCAATCGACCTGCGGCGGAAGGCGTGTATCCCATCGCTGGCAATGTGAGGGTTCGACAGGCTAACGGCGGGGGGAAGGTTGTGAATATTGATCGGGCAGCGGTGAGCGGGATTGAGGCTAGCGGAACGATTGCGATTGGAGGTCGTAATCAGTTGAGCGGGCAGTTGTCCGCCAAGACTTCAGACGTTGCGGCGCAGCCTTATGTTGAATTGCCGTTAAAGGGCGCGGCCACTCTCAACTTGACCTTGAGCGGTACGGTAAACCAGCCGCAGGCTCAGTTTGCGCTGGCTGCCCCGGCATTGTCGGCCGATACGCTGACTGGCATTGCCGTCAAGTCTGAGGGCCGGGCCAATCGCCAACGAGTGGAGTTGGATTCTGCGGTTGTGCAGTGGGGCGGACAGTCGCTTTCGGCACGCGGCGCAGTGGGGCTTGGCGGCGATGCGGCTACTTTGGATTTGCATGCAGAGGTTGTCAATGCGCGGATCGATGACGTGCTTAAGGTATTAGGCAAGGCGGATGTGCCGGTGAGCGGCGTGATGAATCTCGAGGCCGATTTGCAGGGAACAGTGGGCAAACCGGAAGGGGAGGCGCGGCTGTCTGTCGATAGCGCGGCGGCATATGGCGAGCAACTGGGGCGAGTGAGCGCGACGGCGCGGTTTGACAAAAATGGGGCAACGGTGCCTGATTTGATAATTGAGAAGAATGCGCAAGAACGGGTGACAGGGCAGGCAACCTATGGGTTCGATACCAGACAGTTCACAGCCTCCTTGCTAAGCGACGGCTTTCAGTTGGCGCAGGGGCGTGTTGGGTCACTTGATGTGCAAGCACAAGGAACGGTGGATCAGCCTGTTGTCCGGGCGCAAGTCAAAGGTGAAGTGATCGATGTCGGGCCGGTTTCGCTGAACGCGACGCTGAATGGAAAGGCACTGGAGGTCAAGGCGGCGGCGGCGCGCCAGAACTTGATTGTCTTGGCGCAAACTACTACGGTGGCTCCCTACCCGTTTACTCTAAGCGCTGAAGCCCAGGGGACGAATTTAGAGTCGATTCGTAAATGGGTGCCTGCTGATTTCAAGGGAACTGTAAGTGCGTTGCTCAAGGCGAATGGCGAGGCGGAGAACTGGCAGAAGGCGAATGCCACGCTGCAAGCCAGTGCTGCGGCATTGGAGATTCAAGGGCAGGCATTGAAGCTGGAGAGTCCGCTTGAGGCGACAGTGCAGGCGGGGCAACTTACGTTGAAGCCCGTGACCGTGTCGGGGCCTGGCACAAGATTGACAGCAGAGGGCAGTGTGCCTGGAGTATTGCGGGTGGATGGGGCAGTCGATGTGCAGACAGCGCAGAAAGCGTTTCGAGCAGCTATCGAACCCGAGGAAAAGGCATCCGGTCAACTGACGCTAGTCGGTGCAATTGGGAGCACACTCGACAACGGCAAGTACACGATCGATCCGAAGATCGAGTTTGAGTTGAAGGATGGGTTCTATGCAAGCCCGAAAGTTTCACCACTAAGCGGAGCGAATATAAAAGCTCGCCTGGCCGAAGGCAGTTTGCGAATTGAGACGCTCGCCGCCAAATGGGCCAACGCAACGATTGCGGGCAAGGGCGAATTGCCGCTGGGACTAGTGCCGGGCGAGTTGCCATTTGAATTCGCGAAGAAAGGCGGACCGGCAAGCGCGGAATTTTCAGTCAAAGGCTTGGACTTCGCCCAGATCCAAGGTGCGCCCGAATCCGTGGCGGGGCGCACTTCGTTTACGGCAAAAGTTGAGGCGTCTAAGCCGGAACTCGAGGCGTTGCGGGGAGAGATCAGGTTTGAGGAGCTCAATCTAAATGCGGGCAACTACCGCTTAGCGCAGGAGGGGGAATCCTTGCTGCGGGTGGATGCAGGCAAGGTTATGGTGGACCGATTTACCCTATTAGGCCCGGCGTCTTCAAAGTTGTTGGTTTCAGGGAATGTGGAATTAACAGGGCGGCAGGCATTAGCTTTGCGGCTGGATTCTAATACTGATTTGGGGCTGCTTGCGGCATTCACCGAGACGGTTCGAGCGCAAGGGGCCACCACCATTGCGCTTACGCTGGGCGGGACGGTAGCCGCACCGGAGGCGGCTGGATCGATTGAAGTCGCAAACGGGTTTATCGGCATGGCCAATCCAAAGGTACAGGCGGAGCGACTCAATGTGAGGATCGATCTCGCGAAGAACCAGGTTCGACTTAGCAGTCTTACTGGAGTCCTGAATGGCGGAACCGTTGAGGGCTCGGGCGGGTTCTCGTTGCGTGGCACCGAGGTGGAGAACCTGAACCTGAATTTGGCGATGAACGGCGTATATCTGGATGTCCCCGCCAATTTCAAGACCCTTTCCAATGCCACACTGACAGTCCGTTCGGTCGGGAGCCG
>CAZZGS010000436.1:0-4543 GCA_964653845.1 uncultured Bryobacter sp. | reverse complement strand
ATCATGCACTGTCTAGGCTTCGACCACACCCGTCTAACCTACCGCTTCATGGGCCGAGACTTCCGCCTAACCGACGTAAGCGGCGAAGTCATCAAGAAGATGCTCGCCTGATTGCCAGCTCCCGGTCCAGGGAAGCTTTGGCCACCCTGCTATCGAAAACACGAAAGCATCTGCCCAGCGGAAGCCTATACTTTAATTATGAAGTTCCGTATTGTTCTCGAATACGATGCTGAGACTGCATCCTACTCTGTATATTGTCCAGAGCTTCCAGGGTGCGCTTCAGTAGGCGATACAGAAGATGAAGCAATGGAAAACATCAAAGAGGCCATTGACTTGTACCTTGCCCCGTCAGAACTAGATTTACCTGAAAATGCCCACCTCGCCGAGGTGACGGTTGGGTGAGAAGGGAACTCCCCGCCTTACTTCGTCGCAAGTAATCTCAATATTGAAGGTCTACGGTTTTGCAAAGGCCGGACAAAAGGGAAGCCACCAAAAGTGGCGCAACTCGCTCACAGGCAAACAAGTGATTGTCGCGGATCACCGAATGCGAATTATCCCTCCCGGAACAATCAAGTCGATCATGTTGTCCAGTGGCATTCCTTTCGATCTGTGGTTCAGCTAATCCAGGCGTACTCAAAAACACGTCGCTCTGCTTGCATTTCAACCCTGCATATCGAAGGGCATGCGCTTCATGCCCAACAAAGCTATGTCGAAAGTCAATTGGTAAGCATTCATCAAGAAGAATCTTCATCAGACCCCGGCGAGTAAAGAATCCTTTGCTTTTATTAGTGCTTTTATCGCCATCTCCTTGCTGACTGTAGGGAATTGGCGCAGAAACTCGTCCAGCGGAGGCCCACCCTCAAGATAATCGATCAAGTTCTTGAACGGCACTCGAGTCCCTCGAAATCACAGCATCCCGTTCATAATCTCCGGGTCTCTAATAATCACTGCTCCATCCATATCTTCAAAGCGCCCCAACAATCTTCGCCGTCAACTCACGCGTACTCAGCCCCCCCTTCAAATCCCCGGTAGCATTCGCCGCATCGCTCATCACCAACTCAACAGCCCTGCGAATCCTCCCCGCCGCACTCAAACTATCCACATCCCCAAACCACTCCAGCATCAGCGCAACCGACAAAATCGTAGCCACCGGATTCGCCTTCCCCTGTCCCGCAATATCCGGAGCCGAACCATGTGCCGGTTGAAACACAGCCAGATCATCCCCAATATCGGCCGAAGGAGCCATCCCCATCCCACCCACCGTCGCCGCCGCCAGATCCGACAGAATGTCACCAAACATGTTCTCGGTCACAATCACATCAAAGCTCTGCGGCCGCTGCACCAGATACAACGCCATCGCATCCACATACACCCGCTCGGTTTCCACCTGCGGATACTCCTTAGCAATCTCGTCAAACACCTCGCGAAAGAACGCCATCGAAGGCAGCACATTCGCCTTGTCCACCAGCGTCAATTTATTGCGTCGATGCCGGGCCAATTCAAAAGAAAACCGAAACAGCAGCTCACTCCCCGCCCGCGTAACCAACATCTCATCTCGAACCTCATCGGCCCCCGTCACCCGAGGCCGTAAGCGAGTCGAAAACAACCCCTCCGTCGACTCCCTCACCAACACATAATCAATCACCGGATTCTTCAGCGGCGAATGCGCCACGTTATACAGCTTCGTAGGCCGCACCCCCGCATACAACCCAAAGATCTCCCGCAAATCAATCTGCGGAGCCATCTCTCGACCATCCGCCCAACGCACAGAAGGGATCCCCATCGCACCCAACAAGATCGCATCCGCCGCACGGCAAGCCTCAATCGTCGCCTTTGGCAAAGGATCCCCATTCTTCAAATACTCGCCCGCCCCGCAAGGCCACTCCACCAAATCAAAGTCCAACTCCGGCAACGCACGGATCACCGCCTCGGCCGCCTCCAGCACCTCAGGCCCAATCCCATCTCCCGGCAACATCGCGATCTGTTTTTTCACCATAGGCTCCCTAGTTTATCCTCCTCTCGATATCATCGACTGGTGTTGCTCAACGAACTTCAATCCCGTGTAATCAACCAGTGGCAGAAGCCAGTCCTCGTAATGGCCCCCGTCGGCACCGGCAAAACGATGGCCCTGGCCGAACGCGCTGCCATGGCCATCGCCGGCGGCATTGCCCCCGAACGCATGCTCTGCCTTAGCTTCACCAACCGCGCCGCTCGCGAAGTCCAAAGCCGCGTCGGAGGCGACGTCCAGTGCTCCACCTTCCACGCCCTCTGCGCCAAAATCCTTCGAATGGAATCCGGCGCACTCGGCCTTCCCTCAGACTTCATCATCTACGACGAAGAAGACGCAACAGAACTCTGCGGTCGCCTCGCCACCCGTCACGAAATCGACGTCCCCGGCCAATGGAACCGCGTCCGCTACGCAATCTGGCAAGCCATCAGCGATGCCCGTCTCGCAAAATACGAATCCAACCCGCCCCGCAAATCTCGCGACGTCTTCTTCGAGAAACTAAAGCTCAGCGGCCTCTGGCCCGCCTACACCCAACCCAACATCAACTACCCTGCTTTGGTCTCCGACTACGTCGCCATGCTCCGCGACTCCCACGCCATCGACTTCACAGACCTCATCCTCGGCGTCGTCACCCTCTTCGATGAAAACCCAGACCGCCTCGCCTGGTGGCAAGCCCGCTACGACTGGATCCAGGTCGACGAAGTACAAGACACCTCCCGCGCCGAATACCGCATTCTCGACCTCCTCGCCCAGAACCACGGCCAGCTCAGCTTCTTCGGTGACGTCGATCAAACCATCTACGAGTGGCGCGGCTCCGCCCCCTTCGAAATCCTCGATCAATACAAGCACGACTATAAACCCACCGTCATTCACTTCGAAGAGAACTTCCGCTCCACCCGTCACATCCTCGCCGCCTGTGAGCGCGTCATCCTCTCTCACCCCCAAGCCCTCACCAAACGCATCATCCCCAACGTCGCCGCCGACGGTTCCCCTGTCCTCGTCAAGCCCTTCGTCTCAGCTCGCGACGAATACGAATGGGTAGGCAACGAAATCCTCGAACGACACGACAAAGACAAGCTCAAATGGAGCGACTTCGCCATCCTCGTCAGAACCAACTTTACCGCCCGCGACGTCTCTGAAGCCCTCGAGCGAAGCCAAGTCCCTCACGTCCGCGTTGAAGAAGAAAAGTTCTTCCAGCGAGCTGAAATCAAAGCCGCCATCGCCCACCTGCGCATCCTCCGCAATGCCCAGGAAGCCAACGCCCTCCATCGTTTCCTCCAGGTCCCACCCAAGGGCATCGGCGAAGCGACTCTCGAAAAAGTCAGTTCTCTTCCCAAAGAAGTCGGCCTCCGTCTAGGCGACCTTTTGCTGCCCTCAACCCACCGCGACGGCGATACCTTCGGCTCTCTCTTCCACCACCCCTCAGTCGTAGTCGACATCGAAACCACCGGCCTCGACATCCACCTCGATGAAGTTGTAGAACTCGCCGCCCTCAAAGGCGACAAAGAGTTCTACCGCATCCTGAGGCCCACCAAAGAGGAAACCTGGGTTCGCCTAAAAGATGCCGAAAAAATCCACGGCATTAACCGCGAGCGCATCGAAAAAGAAGGTGTCGACCCAACTGAGGCATTCAAACAATTTGCAGAATTCATCGAAGGCTGCGTAGTCGTCGGCCACAATCTCGAAACCTTCGACTGGCCACTCATCCTCAACCAGAGCAAGCTCAACTTCAACATCAAAGGCACCGCCGACACTCTAGAGATCAGCCGACGCATGCTCAAGCTCACGCGCTACCGCCTCACCAATGTAGTGGACGCCCTCAAGCTCCCGCAGCGCGAAGCCCACCACGCAATGGAAGACGTCCGCATGACCGCCGACGTGCTCAACGAACTCAAAATGCTCCTCGCGTTGCACGCCCAACAACGCAATCAAACAGTGACCCAGGTAGGCAAACGCTTCGTCGAACTAGCAGACCAGGTAGACGACTGGCGCAAGCGCGCAAGATCGCAAACCCCGCTCGAAACCCTCGACATGCTCCTCTATGAGGGCCTCCTCAAAGAGCACTTCGGCCGAGACGCAACAGGCGAAGAACGCCTCGAACATCTCGAAGAACTCCGCCACATCGTCGCCCGCTTCACAACTCTAGACCAGGCTCTCGAAGTAGCCTCACTCGGCCTCGACCTCGAACGCCAACTCGGCGACGAAGACCGCGTCCGCATCCTCACTGTCCATCAAGCCAAAGGCCTCGAGTTCGACACCGTCTTCGTAGTAAAAGCCGTGGAAGGCGAATTCCCCAGTTGGCGCAGCATCAAAGAAGGCCGCTTCGACGAAGAGCACCGCCTCTTCTACGTCGCCGTCAGCCGCGCCCGCAAACACCTCAACGTCTCCTGGCAACAACGGGATTCCAGAGGCCGAAGCCAGCAAGGCAGCCGCTACCTCAAAGCACTGCGAGACTGAAGCCACTCCACACGACGCCGCAAATGCCCCAGCGTAGTCCGCCGCAACACACCATCTTCTTCATACTCAAGCATCTCG
>CAZZGS010000435.1:948-4552 GCA_964653845.1 uncultured Bryobacter sp. | reverse complement strand
AGGATGCCGCGCATGGCACCGGCTGGGACAGGGGTCTTCGTCTTGGCCTTGGCGGCGACTGGCGCGTCCTCATGAGGGATGGGGGCAGCAAAGGAGTGGGAATGCTGGGCGGGAGGAGATGGCGGTGCAGTCTCAAATTCGGGGAGAGGTAGCGGCTTTTCGACAGGCCCTTCCAAAGCGGCCAGGAAATCAGCCGTACTTTGAAAGCGCTCCAAGGGATTCTTTGCCATCGCCTTCATGATTGCTTCGCTAATGAATTGCGGGATGGCGGCATTGCGTTCAATCGGAGCTGCCGCTCGCTGCTGAACGTGGGCCTGCATCAGCATGAAGGTGGAATCGGCTTCGAAGGGTCGAGTGCCTGTCAGGAGTTCGTAGAGAACGACACCAGTGGAATAGATATCGCTGCGTTGGTCTGTGGCTGCGGTGCCGCGCACTTGCTCTGGGGAAATGTAATAGGGAGAACCGACCATGCCACCGGACTCGGTGATGTTCATGTCAGCTGCGCCCTTGGCAAGGCCGAAGTCTGTTAGCTTCACGCGGCCATCTTCGCAGACAAGGATGTTGGCGGTGGATACGTCCCGGTGAATGACGCCGCTAGCGTGTGCGTAGGAGAGAGCGTTCAGTACCTGTCGAATCAGATTGATCGATTGATCGATATTGAGACGCCGACGCTCGAGAATCTTTTGAAGGGTGACGCCATCGATCAATTCCATGATCATCACAAGGTCGTCTTCGAGCCAGAAGGCATTCAGAACTGCGGCGATGCTCGGGTGATCGAGGCTGGCCTGAAGCCGGATTTCGCGCAAGACGCGGTGGGCGTACTCTTGCGAGGTAGGCCGGCCATTGGCGAGAATCTTCATCGCCTCGCGGCGACGGGTGATCAGATGCTGGACCTTGAGGACACGACCGTTTCCGCCGAAGCCCAATTCTTCGACAATCTGATAATGACCGATAGATTCGCCGATTTGCAGAGCCATGCTTACTTGAATCCATTCATGAGGAAGAAGATTCCGATCGCGGCCAGGGCGACCAGGGCGTAGACAAGTTCTTTGGGCAGGCCGTAGTAGGCATCCGGAAGTGGCGTTGCACTTTGCCCCGCAGCCACATTGGCAATATCGGTCTGGTGGCCGAGAATCTCATCGGCAAGCACCTGGGCCTGACGGTTGGATTCTTTGCCTTTGCGTTTCATAGAAGCGAGGGCTTTTTCAATGTCTTCGGCGGGCTCTGGTGTGGCACCGAGCGAGATGGCCATCAACGCTTCACGGAATTCACGGGCCGACTGGAAGCGCATATCGGCCTTTTTGGCGAGGGCTTTGAGGATCAGGGCATCCAGTTCTATGGTGACCTGGGGATTCCATTTGCTGGGAGGATCAGGCAAAGTTTCGACGTGAGCCAGCATTACATCAAACTGGCTTGGAGAATCGAAGGGCTTGCGGCCCGCGAGAAGTTCGTAGAAGACAACACCAAGAGAATATAAATCGGAACGGGCATCAAGATCGGAATTTGCCTGCACCTGTTCGGGCGACATGTAATGGGCTGTGCCAACCGCAACGCCGGCCTGAGTCAGCCGGAGGTCTGCCGTGCTGCGGGCGAGCGAGAATCCACTGAGTTTGAGCTCAGAATCCGACGTCAATAGCAGCTTGGAAGGAGTAACATCACGGTGCACGACGCCTTCGGCGTGCGCACATTCAAGGGCTTCGAGAGCCTGCCAGATGTGCCGGACCGTATCGGGAAGCGAGATCGGGCCAATCTCAAGACGTTCCGCTAGTGAGGTGCCTTCTACCAGCTCTGTTGCAAGCACGAAGCGACCGTCAATTTGGGTGGAGGCACGGTAGTTGACGAGGTGAGGATGATTGAGGCGCGAGAGGATTTTCGCCTCACGCTGGAAACGTTCGAGGCGCAGACGGTCGCTCTGAGTCGCCTCAGAGAGCACGCGTAAAATCTCATAGCACTGCTGAGGCACATTGCGTACCTTGTAGCTGGTGCCTTCGCGGTTGCTTTCTACCACGTCAATAAACTGGTAGTCGCCGACTCTTGTTCCTAGTTCAAATGCCATTTTGACCCGCCTTGCGAATCTGTTACCCAAGTACTGGGTACGAAAGTAGTATCGGCGACGGAACGAAGTGAAACAATGAGGCGTACACCTTAGAGACAGGTCGGGAAACTATTTGCTCCCGGGTACTAGTTTCTGGATTTTGAGTTGAGCCAGGCTGTCGATGGAGGTCGACTTCGAAATGGACTTTGCCCAGGGATTGTCGAGTTTATTAGGAATTGGCGTGGCTTCCGGCCTAAATGTGTATGCAGTGGTGCTAACAGTGGGCGTCGCGCAGCGGCTCGGTTGGCTACATGGATTACCTGAGGGGTTGTCAGTACTTGGACACCCAATTGTTTTAGTTGTGGCGGCAGTTTTTTATCTGGCAGAGTTTGTTGCGGATAAGATTCCGGGCTTTACTCCTATTTGGGACGGGGTCCATACCTTCATCCGTCCGGTTGGGGCAGCGTTGCTCGCGATGGGTGCGATGGGCGATCTTGACCCGGTGATGAAGACGGTAGCGATGGTAGTTGCGGGGAGTCTGGCGCTGGGGACACATGCGACGAAGATGGGAACTCGCCTGGCAGCACATGCAGTGCCGGACCCGGTTACACACTCGGTGATCAGCATGGCTGAGGACGTGAGCGTGGTGGGGTTGATTTTGTTGGCTTACAACTACCCTATGATCGCGCTGCCCGTGCTGGGTGTGATCGTTGTCGGGATCGGATTTATGCTGCCGTTCCTGTTTCGTGTATTGGGATTCCTGTTGCGGACTTTACAGGGAAGGCTACTGAGTTTCTCCAAACCGGAACTTGCTCGCGAGGGGGGATCGGTGGTGATGGGCTACGTGAGAAGCGGCAAGGGCCTCGGTCGCTTCAAGAAGGGCTACTTGAAGGTTTCCCCTGGGTCTGCGACCTTGCGGGTTCGTGGGTGGTTTGGAGATAAGGAGATGGCCTTGCGTGCGCCAGGGCGTCATGTCGAGGGCTTGTTTCTCGATTTTGTCGAGCTTTCAACTACTGAGGGCAAGCCGATCAGTCTTTACCTGACCAAGGACTGGGGTGGCGTCTACCGCGAGGCCATGTAGGCGCGCCAGCCGCCGAAGCGCGTGATGTCGGTGGCGGTGGTTAGAGCATAGGGCTCGGCGATAAAGCATTTGACTTCGCGGCCACTGGCGAGTTTGGCAGTGCCGATGCCGAGAGGGGCCGGAATGGCGGCGACGAAGCTGCCGAATTCGGATTGGGGGATGGCCCATATCTCGACTTCGATTCCGGGGCCGTTCATGCCGGGTGAGTATTCGAGGCCTGGCTTGGGCGGTGTGGAATTGGCTAGAGCGTAGAAGCGATATTCCGGAGAGGTGCGCGTGGTTTCGCGCAAGTAGGCACCTCGCGAGGTGAGCTGATGATTGAGCGGCATACCGGTGAGGTGTGCGCCGAGCACGGCAACTTCGACGAAGCCATTGGGCAGCGCAGTGGCTACGGGTTCGTTAAGAAAAGATTCGGCTGAGGCAGTGAGCGATTCTTCGGCCATCGCTGGGGCGACAAGAGTGACGCCGAAGGGGCGGCCGTTCGGGCG